>DREN01000350.1 GCA_011051075.1 Deltaproteobacteria bacterium
CCCCAAGGTCCCGTAGTCGTGATCCCTATCTCCCGACGGTGTGTGCCAGTTGTTACCACACTTTTCAGCCATGTTCCAGCATAAATTTCCCGCGTTGAGGAGGGGCAAGGGGCTGGGAAGTTGGGAGCTTGCACAAACATGACCCCTTAGACCCGGAATATGAGGCAAATGCGACACAAGGGCCGGGGGTATGCCCGGATTCAATGGTGAATGTCATCAACTAGATCGGCCGGACGCATCCCACTTAAAATATAGAGTTTCAGATAATGATTTTGGCAAGGCCAGAGGGAGGAATCGGGGTAAGTCGTACCCATAGTACGTCGTCGACGATTCCGACCGATGACGCAGTCCAAAATCTTTATCTGGAAGTCTATAGCACCCGGATAAGCCATACCGGCTCCCCGATTGCAGCGCATGAAATTAACAGACAGGTGCACAACGAAAAAGGGACAACTATCGGGGGTGAAGGCTTGAAATTACAGCATAAAATGGTGGGCGGTGGGGGATTTGAACCCCCGGCTTCCACCGTGTGAGGATGGCACTCTCCCGCTGAGTTAACCGCCCGGTATGTTCTGCCTGACCTGCCTTGGGCAGGTGTCTCGAAGACCTGTTCCTAACCCTACAACATCCTACAAGGCTCTGTAAACAAAAAAATGAATCCCCGGACCCCGGACAGTAATGAAACTGAACCCTGTGAACTTCCCGGAGATATTCAAAGGACCTGAACTGACCCTTATGGACTGCGAAACCCGAGGGTCAGGTCATACCCACCAGTCTTTTTGAATCCGTCACCTCCCCTTGCTCCAGATGCCTGTACCTCCCTACCTTAAGGTCCCCCAGCTGGATATTGCCGAATGAGACCCTTATAAGATGCACCACTCCGAACCCCACCGCCTCCATCATGCGTCTCACCTGCCTTGATCTTCCCCCTGTGATTGTCACCCTGATGATGCTCCGGGTATTGCCGCGTCTTACAAGAGTGGTCTTTGACGGTCCGCTGGGCCCGTCTTCAAGCATAACCCCCCTTCTCAAGCGGGTTATTGCTCCATCGGTTATCCCCCCCTCAACGGTTACCTTGTAGGTTCGGGAGACCTCATAACGTGGATGGGTGAGCCGGTGTGCCCATTCCCCGTCGTTTGTGAGAAGGAGCAGGCCCATGGTATCGAAGTCGAGCCGACCCACAGGGTAAAGCCTGTGGGGAATATCCTTAATCAGGTCGATTACCAGGGGCCTCCCTTGGGGATCACTGAGGGAGCAGATATAGCCGAAGGGTTTATTGAGCATCAGGTAGGTTCTTCCAGAGGGGCCAGGGATTTCCCGCCCGTCAACACGGATCATATCAACACCCCAGATGACTGAGGTGCCGGGGGAGGTGACCGGCCTGCCGTTGATCGTCACCCTGCCCTCCTGGATCAACCTGTCGGCACCACGCCTGGAGGTAAGCCCTGCGGAAGCGATTATCCGGTTAAGCCTCTGAGGCTCCGTCAGATCCTTCTGAGGAGACAACCTCCGTCTGGTGGTCCGCAGGGGGGACTTCTGTCTCTTCTGACGCGTCAAACCTAACATTCTCCTGGGAGGGAGCCTCTGAACCCCCGTTGACAGACCCAAAATCCTTTATCTCCTTGAGCTTGGGAAGTGATTCCAGGTCCTTCAGACCGAATACCTCAAGGAACCTTTTGGTGGTCCCGTAAATGAGGGGCCTTCCCGGAAGGGCCTTTCGCCCCACGATGCGGATCAGATCCTTCTCAAGGAGAGTCCTCAGGATTCCACCCACGTCCACCCCCCTGAATCTCTCGATCTCCTGCCGGATAATGGGCTGCTTGTAGGCAATGATGGCCACGGTTTCCAGTGCCGCCTTTGACAGCCTGGAGGGTGAACTCCTCAGCATCCTCAGGACATAGGGGGCATATCCCGATCTCGTCCTTATCTGATACCCCTGTGCCACCTCTTTGAGGACAAAGCTCCTGCCCATGGATTCATATTCGGCCTGAAGCTCTTTCAAGACCTCCCTGATCCTGGCCAGCGGCGTATCAGGGAGGCATCCATGGATGTCACGGGCGTTCAGGGGTTTGTTAGAGGCGAACAAAAGGGCCTCCACAATCAGTTTAAGCTCCTTCTCCATCTTTTTCGCCGTTCTCAGTCAGTTCATTCTGCTCAAAATGGGGCATGACCCGGATTTCACCGTTGATAGATGGCTGAAACACCCTTACAAGACCCCTGTGCACCAGCTCCAGAAGGGCCAGAAAGGTCACAATGAGCTCTGATACACTACCCTCTTTGGTGAAAATCTCCTCAAACAGGATCTCTCCCCTCTCCTTAAGGAGAGAAACTATGAGCTGAGATTTCTCCTTTATGGACCACTTGTCCCTCTCAAGCCTCAGCCTGGCCCCTGGCTCAAGCCTTTCCATAACCCGCTTGAAGGCATCCATGAGCTGGAACAGGTTCACATCTAACTGAGGCTCTTCTGCCTCCATCCGGTCCTCATCCAGAGAAGGCTCCTGCCTGGTAAAGACGTCCTTCCCCAGGATCTCTCTCTCTGACAGCTCTTCGGCCATCTCTTTCAGGCGCATATACTCTAACAGAGGCCGGGTGATCTCATCCCGCGGGTCTTCGTACTCATCACCTTCACCGGGCCTCGGCAGGAGCATCTTTGACTTTATGTGGATAAGGGTGGAGGCCATTACCAGAAAATCGCCGGCAACGCTTATGTTGAGGGCCTTCATCATGTCCAGGTAGGCCAGGTACTGTTCCGTGATGATGGTAATAGGGATGTCAAAGATATCCAGCTCATTCTTGTGAATCAGGTGGAGGAGCAGATCCAGTGGGCCTTCAAATATCTCTAATTTGACTTCGTATTCCAAGATAACTGAGTCCCGCCTCAGGCGGGCTGACTAAAGTGAGTCCCGCCTTGGGCGGGATATCCAGTATCCAGTAACCAGCATCCAGCATCCAGTCCCGCCACGGCGGGATATCCAGCATCCAGTGGACATCCGGCCTAAATCTTGACCGCATCCCTGACCTGAGCCAGGGTCTCTCTCGCTATTGCCCGGGATCTCCTGTTCCCCTCAACCATAATATCCTTCACCGCATCCATGTCAGACTCAAGCTCCCTCCTCTTTGCCCTTATGGGCTCCAGCCCCCGCTTGAGGGCCGCGGCCATCTCCCTCTTGCAGTCCACACATCCGATTCCGGCCAGGGGACACTCCCTGCGGATCCTTTCGGTTGTTTCCTGATCCGAGTAGATCTCATGAAAGGAAAAGACGTTGCATACGTTCGGATCGCCTGGATCGCTTCTTCTGGCACGTTGAGGATCGGTTATCATCCGGTCCACTTTCTGGTCAATCTCATCATCCCCATCCGTAAGCAGTATGGCGTTTCCGTAGCTCTTGCTCATCTTTCGTCTGTCGATCCCTAAGAGCTTGGACGTGGGGGTAAGGAGGACCTTGGGAACCGGAAAAATATCTCCGTAGAGATGGTTGAAACGACGCGCTATCTCCCTGGTAAGTTCAACATGGGGGGCCTGGTCTTCTCCCACAGGCACACCGTTTGCCTTGTACATGAGGATATCGGCGGCCTGGAGCACGGGATACCCAAGGAACCCGTAGGTATAGATATTTTTCTGGCTCAGTTCGTTTAGCTGTTCCTTATACGTAGGGTTCCGCTCCAACCATGGAAGTGGCGTAATCATGGAAAAGATCAGATAAAGCTCAGCGTGTTCCTTGATTTCAGACTGAATGAAAAAGGTGGATACCTCTGGGTCGAGCCCCACGGAAATCCAGTCCAAGATAATATCGTAGGTACTTTCCCGAATAATGTCGGGACGGGCGTACTCGCTTGTCAGGGCGTGCCAGTCCGCTATGAAGTAGAAGCAGTCATACTCCTCCTGCAGATCTTTCCAGTTCAAAAGCGCCCCGTGCAGGTGTCCCAGGTGCATCTTCCCCGTAGGCCTCATGCCGCTCACAATCTTCATTCTTTTCATCTGTTCGATCTTCCCTCTTTCCTGTATGGTCAAATTCATTAATCCATGCCTCAGGCGGGCTTACCCTGATCTCCCGGCTTCAGCAGGTCCCCGAATCGCTCCTTCACAAGGCGGATTTCATCATCCCTTGTCTTTGTCCGGTTGTTAAGCCTTGCCTCCAGCAGAAAATCAAATACATCCCTGAAAACAGGACCAGACTGGAGGCCCATGCGCAGAAGCTCCTTTCCATCTATCAGCACCCTTTCTCCTTTTAGCTTTGTAAAGAAAAAGGATATGAGACGCTTCATTTTTTCAGTCCCCGCCTTTGCCATGAGGTAAAGCAGAGTCTCTGTATCATATGGGAGGAGCAATGTATAGAGATCATAGTTGGTACCGTTAAACCTGAAGAGCCTGCCCATCAGCCTCTCTCCCTCCTTCCGCTGATATGCCATTTTGGATCCCGCCCCCATATCCTTGGTGAGTCTCTTAAAGGTCCCATGGTCCAGCTCGCTGGTAAGCCCGTACCAGTAGAGTTTCCAGGGTTCAAATGGCCCATCCAGGTAGAGGAGGTTGTACCAGGCAATGACCTTGTTTATCTCTTCCAGGAGATCCCTGATACTATGGGTGAGCCTGATGTCCGGGGATATGAACTTCAGGAGTTTTAGGCTCTCCATCCGCTTTATGATGCCCGTGGGATCCTGTTCCTTGAGGATGAGTTTCAGTTCCAGGAATATCCGGTGAGGGGCAAGGGTCTCCACCCAGTTCATCTTTGCCGCGTTCTTCAACAGGGACAGGGTCAGTTTTCCTATTTTAAAACCGAACCGCTGCTCGAATCGCACGGCCCGGAGCATACGTGTGGGATCTTCAACAAAACTCAGGTTATGCAGGACCCTCAGGACCTTTTCCTTGATGTCCTTCTGGGCCCCGAAATAGTCGATAAGTGTCCCGTAATGCTTCCTGTTCAGTTTTATGGCCAGGGTATTGATGGTGAAATCCCGACGGTACAGGTCCAGTTTGAGGGAACTGGTCTCCACAATTGGGGGGGCCCCCGGCGATTCGTAATACTCTATCCTGGCTGTGGCCACATCAACCTTGAACCCGTCCGGAAAAATAAGCACGGCAGTCCCAAACTTCCGGTGACTTCTGACACGGGCCTGGTGCCTGCGGGCGAACTCCTGGGCAAACCTGATACCGTCTCCTTCAACAACAATATCAACGTCCAGGTTTCTGTGCTTCAAGAAAATGTCCCTGACAAGGCCTCCCACAAGGTAAACGTTGTACCCCAGCGTATCAGCCACATCCCCGAAATCCTTAAGGGTCCTGATGAGATCCGGAGGAAGCCGCTCCTTCATGATCCCGGCCATACTCCTCTTTCTTACGGCGCCGCTCCCCTTTTTACCTGTGTCATGGAGATACTCCGGAATCACCGGTCCTCCCACCAGAATAGTAAGAAGATCGGTCCTTGTAATTACACCGATGGGCCTGTCATCTTCCACCACAGGGAGGATTCTCACCTTCCCCTTTATGATAAGCTCCTGAACCTCCCTCAAAGGCGTATCCGGGTGTACGGTGGAGAACTCGATATGCATGTACTCCTTTACCTTCAGGTGGGCAAGGCCCAGAAAAATCGCCTTTTCAACAATCTGCCTGGTTATATAACCCCTGAGCACACCATCATCCACCACTAGCAGGACGTTGATATTATACCGGGTCATCAGGTTCGCCGCCTCCTTGATTGAGTCAGCAGAGGAGATCTCTATGATGGGAGCCGACATCATATCCCGGGCCTTTCTAACAGGCCTTATCTGCTTATCCAGGATGGCGTTGAGCGATCTCTCCACCTGGATAAGGGTCTGGTTCTTGATGGTGGCGGAAGCGGCCTGGGGATGGCCCCCTCCCCCAAAGGCCTGGGCCACCTCGGCCGCATTAACCTCATCTACACGGCTGCGGGCAATTAGGTATATGCGGTCGGCCATCTGGGCCAGGGCGAAGACCACGTTAAGGCTTTCCATATCCATGAGCCTGTGCACTAACACCGCGAAATCGGGCATGTATTCGTCGGTCACCACCTTGGTGATGACCACCTCCACCCCGTTTATGATCCGGGTGACCGCGGCCCTGGTGAGATCGTTGAGTACCCAGAGGTATTCCGTGGTAAGCTCACGTGTCAGCATGTCGGAAATGACGTTATGATCGGCCCCCTGCGCGGCAAGCCACGCAGCGGCCTCATAGTCCTCGCTGGTGGTGGAGGCAAAGGTGAAGGAACCGGTGTCCTCGTGGATGCCGGTGCACATGATGGTTGCCTCTTCAGGAGACACGGAGATCTTGTTTTTCCTGAGAATGGCGGTGAGAATGGCAGTTGCTGAACCGGTCTTTCTAACTACCTCCACCTGACCGGACACGTCATCGGAGGAATCAGGGTGGTGATCGTAAATATGGATCTCCACCCCCTTCTTATCGGCCAACCCGGCAAATTTGCCTATACGGCTCTTCTGCCTGGTATCTACGAGGATAAGCCTCTTGATCTGTTCCAGATCGACCTGTTTCGCCTTGGCGAAGTTGAACAGGTATGATACTGAATTGAGAAAGAAGTTGTGGAGGTTCTTTTCCTGAGAGCCGGGAAAAACAAGGGCCGCATCGGGGTAGAGTTTCCTGGCCGCAAGCATGGAAGAGAGGGCGTCAAAATCGGCGTTTATATGGGTGGTTATGACCTCTTCGACAACCTTCCGGGGAGACTTTTTCCCGGTTCTTTTTTTTTCAGGCTCTGCCATTGGGAAACCGTTGTGTAATAGAGAAAAATCGTCATCACAGGGGAGGCATCCCGAATTGCCTGCCCCTTCCCGGCACTGTCACTCCCGGCAGAGAGGCTTCCAACTGATCATGCCCCGGCCCCCGCCTCACGGGGAAGCCCGTCCCCTGTCAGCATTTTACTGCCGGTTCCCGGCTGCCACGCCTACAATCCCTTGAGTCTCTCCTCATCCTCCTGCTTCTTTTTGCAGTTGATACAGAGGGTGGTCACAGGACGGGCCTTCAGCCTTTTGTCAGAGATATTCCCTCCACACTCCTCACAGATCCCGAAGGTACCATTTTCAAGTCTGTCGAGGGCCTCCTTGATCTTTGAAATAAGCCGCCTCTCCCTGTCACGAATCCTGAGCGTAAAGTTCCTTTCCGATTCCAGGGTTGCCCTGTCCGTGGGATCGGGAAAGGTTTCCCCGTGGTCTGTCATCCCGCTGACGGTCTTGTTGGCCTCTTCAAGGAGACTGCTCAGCCTCTCGGTGAGCAGGGTCTTGAAATACTGCTGATTTTTTTTGCTTAACATAGATCTCTCCGTTTTAAGAAAAGATAGAATATGGTAGCCTCAGGAAAAGATCCCCTTTTGTGGGCTTGTACACGCCGGTGTTCTCATAGGTCAGTCAACATACCCAAAAGGAACAGTATCTCCCTCTTGGGGGCTGAGAGTTCATCTTGCCATCTTTTTCCAGAAACCCCTGTGGCCCTTCTTCTTCCCGGTCAGGGTAATATTCTCTGTCTCTGCAAAGGCCTCTAACAGCTCCCTCTGACGCTCATCGACCTTCCTGGGGATCTTTACATCGATCTTTACATAAAGATCGCCCCTCCTCCGGTATCCCCTCAGGCTGGTCATCCCCCTTCCAGGGATCTTGATCACTTCGCCCGGCTGGGTGCCGTGAGGGATCACCAGCTCATGTCCCTCCTCGTCATCTAAGAGCGGAATCGTCAGGGTGTCGCCCAGGGCTGCCTGTACAAAGGAGATGGGGATCTGGCATATGAGATCGTCCTCTTCACGCGTGAAAAACTCGTGCTCTTTCACGTGTATCACCACAAACAGATCTCCAGGCGGTCCCCCGTGTTCCCCGCTTTCACCTTCTCCCCTCAACCTTAACTGGGACCCGGTATCAACCCCGGCGGGGATCTTCACGCTGATGCTCCTTTCAACCCTTCTCTTTCCGCCTCCCCTGCAGTCCGGGCAGGGATCGATAATTATCTCTCCGTGACCGTGGCAGGCCGAACAGGTTGTTGCCACCTGGAAGAAGCCCTGTGACCTGATCACCTGTCCCCTGCCCTGGCACGTGGGACAGGTCTGCGGTTCGGTACCCGGCGCAGCCCCTGTGCCGCCGCAGGTCACACAGGACTCGAGACGGTGGAAGGTGATCTCCTGTTCCACCCCGCCAAAGGCCTGTTCCAGGGTCAAAGTCAGATCGTAGCGGAGGCTCTTCCCCTGTCTGCCCCGGGTCCTTCCGCCCCTTGCGCCAAACCCGAAAAAGCCCTCAAATATATCCCCAAAACTTGAAAATATATCCTCAAAGCCGCTGAATCCCCGAAACCCGGTACCCTGCAGGCCTTCATGTCCGAACTGGTCATAGATCCGTCTCTTTTCCGGATCCCGCAGGACCTCATAGGCCTCAGCAGCCTCCTTGAACCGCTCCTCAGACTCCTTGTCACCGGGGTTCTTGTCAGGATGATATTTCAGGGCCATCTTTCGATAGGCACTCTTTATCTCCTCGTCCCCGCAGTCCCTGGAAAGGTTCAGGATCTCGTAGTAGTCTCTTTTCTGGACAGTCACTTTTCTTCAGAGACCTCTTCTCCCTCTCCAGCATCCAGGTCCTGTGATTCCGGACCATCCTCCGGAGGCGAACTTTCCAAAATAGGTTCCTCTTCTGTCACAGGCAGGGCCTCTGATTCAACGTCCTCATCCTTTGGCTCCACCTTGAACACCTTTCCGGCGGCTATTTCCCTGAGTGCTACCACAATGTCCCTGTTCTTGCAGACCACCAGGGGTTCTGCTCCCTTTTTTAACTGACGAACCCGTTTGGCTGAAAGGTGAATCAATCCAAACCGGTTGTCCACCTTTTCAAGGCAGTCTTCTACCGTGATTCGTGCCATTCCCTGATCTCCTGTTTCACTGGCTCAACCCTGCGTCTATTGGCTCATCCAGATAAGTCATTAAAAAATAAACTTTGTAATATAAGGCTTCCTATGTTAAATGTAAAGGACAAACTGCACGGAACAGCAAATCTGATTTTAAGGGCTCGCCCAATCATGTTAGCCAAGATCCTCAGCAGCGCGGTCATAGGAATAGACGCATACCTGGTAGAGGTTGAAGTGGACATCTCTAAGGGGCTCCCATCATTTTCCACCGTTGGCCTCCCTGAAGGGGCGGTGAGGGAAAGCAAGGAAAGGGTAAAGGCCGCCATAAAGAACTCGGGCTATCACTTTCCCTCCGATAGAATAACCGTGAATCTGGCACCGGCTGATATCAAAAAGGAGGGCTCTGCCTTTGACCTCCCCATTGCCCTGGGCATCCTTGTGGCCACGGGGCTGGTGGACAGGGCCTCCTGCTCAGGCTGCGTCTTTTTAGGGGAACTGGCCCTTGACGGCCTCGTGAGACCTGTGAGGGGGGTGCTCTCCATGGCCATTGCCGCAAAAGAACAGGGGCTAAGGGGAATCTTTCTCCCCGAGGAAAACGCCTCTGAAGCGGCGGTGGTGGAGGGGATCGATATATTTCCCGTGCGTGCCCTGTCCCAGGTTATCGGCGCCCTCAAGGGCACTGCCCATCTGAGTCCCTTCAGGGTGGATCTGGAAAAACTGTTTCAGGCCCCTTTCTCCCACGTTGATTTCCTGGACGTGCGGGGCCAGGAAAACACAAAGAGGGCCATTGAGATCTCGGCCGCCGGGGGGCACAACCTGATAATGATAGGTCCCCCCGGTTCGGGCAAGACCATGCTGGCAAGGCGTCTTCCCACAATTCTCCCGGTTCTCACCTTTGAGGAATCCCTTGAGACCTCCAAGGTCTACAGTGTGATGGGACTCATGCCCGCCGGGCACGGTCTTATCACCATGCGGCCGTTCCGCTCGCCCCACCACACCATTTCAGACGCAGGCCTTATCGGAGGGGGGCAGAACCCTAAACCCGGCGAGGTGAGCATGGCCCACAACGGGGTCCTGTTTCTTGATGAACTCCCGGAGTTCAGGAAAAATGTCCTTGAGGTGCTGAGGCAGCCCATGGAAGACGGCAATGTGACCATCTCACGGGCCAGCACAACGGTTTCCTACCCTGCACGGTTCATGCTGGTGGCCGCCATGAACCCCTGCCCCTGCGGCTTCCTGGGCGATCCCAAAAGGGAGTGCACCTGTTCCGCCTTGCAGATCCAGAGATATAGGGCCAGGATATCGGGACCGTTGCTGGACCGCATTGACCTCCACATGGATGTCCCGGCCGTACCCTACAAAGACCTTGCAGGGATATCTAAAGGGGCATCATCAGGAGAGATTCTTGAGAGGGTGATGGGTGCCAGGAAGGTCCAGCAGGAGCGCTTCTCCCGCACAAAGATCTTTACCAACGCCCGCATGAGCAGCCGGCACATCAGGAAGTACTGCCAGATTGACCATGAATCAGGGACCCTGCTTGAAAAGGCCATGGACAGGTTCGGCCTGAGCGCCAGGGCCCACGCCCGGATTCTCAAGATCGCCCGGACCATCGCCGACCTGGAGGCAAGCCCTCAAATAAGGCCCCCCCACGTGGCCGAGGCCATCCAGTACAGGACCCTGGACAGGAAAATCTTGAGATGAAAACCAGTTCTCTGATCCCTTCACGCGGGACAACATTGCGAGATAGGAGGCTGCAATGGCACAGGCAATCAGGAAAGAAAAAAGATATTCCTATAAAGATTATTTAGACTGGCCGGATGATGAAAGGTGGGAGCTTATAGATGGGGTGGCATACAACATGAGTGCTGCGCCGAGAATAATACACCAGAACATAGTGAGCAATTTTCACATAAGGCTGAAAACTCATCCGGAAAACCGATGCTACACAGGAATCGCCCCCACTGATGTGGTCTTTGATGAGTATAATGTTGTTCAGCCTGATCTATTCGTAGTATGTGACGCGGGTAAAATCACCGGAGACAATATTCAGGGTGCGCCCGACCTGATTATCGAGGTGGTGTCTCCGGCGACTGAGGTGAGGGACAGAAGGGAGAAAAAGAGTCTTTATGAAAAGTTCGGCGTAATGGAGTATCTAATCGTATTTCCTGAAAGGGAGTATGTGGAAAGATACTTTCTGGAGACGGGCACATACGGTCCGTCTGAAATACTGAATTGGGACGAGGTGTTAGAACTGCGTTCACTAAATATCGAGATCAACCTCTGGGAAATATTTGAGAAGGAGAAGTCAGAATGAAGGGCCCAGTTTTGCATCCTTCAGGGATCTTTGTTTTGGAAAATAGAAACGAAAAAAACCTTTGGGCATCCGATTCTCCCAAACCTCGAAAGGAGGCGGGACGCTGGTAGAATAGTAAGAAACTCAATCGATCAGATGGTATTCGTTCTCATGTGCAATGGTCCGGCCCCTTTTTAGCGAAAATTCCACCCCGGGGGGAGATTGGACAGTAACCTCGCCGGAGGCATATCGCAGCAGCTATCTGCCCTTCTCGGCCTTGACAAGGGCCTTTCGGAGCCTTGCTGAGCCCGGGTTGCTTACATCTTTTTTCACCAGGATGTCCACCGGCCTTACCGGTTTTCCGTAATAATCCCTGTTGAACTCATCGTTCACCTTGATCATGGACCCGTCCAGGGATATCCCTGCGTAGGCCCCCTGGCTGCGGGAGAAGGAGTATATGTCTGCGGTGACCCCTTTTCC
>DREN01000438.1 GCA_011051075.1 Deltaproteobacteria bacterium
CAGTGACCTATTCAGGTCAGGGATTCAGCCATGAGGATCTGAAAAGATGCAGGGAGATGCTCTTAAATGAGCTTGGTAATCTTGACAACCCTGACACAGGCGAAAGAGGGCCTGGAAGGGATACGGGAGGGTTGAGGAAATGAAGATGAGCGCCGGAACAAAGGGAAAGATTGCTGTGTTGTTCGCTCTGGCGGGGTTTATCGCCCTGTACGGCGGTCTCTCATGGGCGGGAGACGCCACCGGGGAGGCAAGGGGCCTCTTCGCCCGGGGCAACGAGGCCTATGCAGAGGGAAAGTACGACGATGCCATCTCCTGCTACAAAAGGGTGATGGAACAGGAGGGCTATTCGGCCTCGCTTCTGTACAACCTGGCAAACGCATATTACATGAAAAAGGACGCGGGGCAGGCTGTTCTGAACTACGAGCGTGCCCTTTACCTGGACCCGGGCGACAAAGAGATCCGGCAAAACCTTGAACTGGCCCAAAGGACTTTCAGGCTGGGGCCGGAATCCACATCGGGATGGCAGGGTCTTTTCAACCTCCTGAACCTTAACCGCTGGGCCGTTCTCGCCAGCCTGGCCTTCGTGGTGTTCTCCCTGCTCTACCTCCTGAGGAACGTCAACCCCGGTGTCTTCACAAGGGCCCCCTTCCGGATTATTAGCGCCTGCTCTATCCTCTGCCTCCTGGCCGGGGGAACCGGCGTGGTAGTACAGTACGAGAATACCACGGATGGGGTGGTCATCAGGAATGACTCACAGCTTCGAATATCCCCTTTTGACTCGGCATCTGCCTGTTCCTCCCTGCCCGATGGAAAGGTTGTCAGCATAGACAGGGCCTACAGGGACTATCTGCTTGTAAACGGGGACGACGGCAAATCTGGGTGGATAAAGAAAAACGCTGTGGCCCCTCTTGTCCCCCCTGAGCAGAGGACTTAAATTTAGTGCGCGCAACATGAGTCTGCCCTCTTATCCGGGCCAATGGGGCCCCGGGGCATGACAGAACCATACAAACCATAGTGCAAGAAAGGAGATAAGATATGGAATCAGGGAAAATATTCAGGAATTCGACAACGGGAAGGATAGCCGCGGGTTTGGTTATCCTTGTGGCAGGCCTTTTTGTAATTTCAACCTTTTATGCGGTTCCCACCAGCCAGGCGACTGCCGGTGTTGTCCGGGCCGCACCGGAGAGCTTTACCCTTCTGGCGGAGAAAAACAGCCCCGCCGTGGTCAACATAAGGGCGGAAAAGAACGGAAAGGGGGGCCTAGGGCTTTATCGCCATTTTGGAAGAGGACCTTTCCAGAAGGATGACCCTTTCCACGACTTCTTTGAGAAGTTCTTCGGAGGTCGTCCTCAGAACAAATTCAAGCAGAGAAGTCTGGGCTCAGGGTTCATCATTGACAGGGATGGCTACATAGTAACCAACAACCACGTTGTCCAGGGCGCGGACAAGATCAAGGTCATGCTCAAGGACGGCCGGGAGTTCGATGCCCGGATCAAGGGGCTCGATCCCAACACCGACCTGGCGCTTGTCAAGATAGATTCAGACACCGATCTACCCACAGTGGAACTGGGAGACTCCGATGCCCTCAAGGTGGGCGAGTGGGTACTGGCCATCGGTAATCCCTTCGGGCTCGAGCACACGGTCACCGCCGGGATCATCAGCGCCAAGGGGCGCGTGATCGGTTCGGGTCCCTACGATGACTTCATACAGACCGACGCCTCCATCAACCCCGGGAACAGCGGGGGGCCCCTCATCAACATGGCGGGAAAGGTGGTCGGCATCAACACCGCTATCATCGCCGGAGGACAGGGGATCGGGTTTGCCATCCCCGTGAACCTGGCCAGGGGAATCATAGAACAGCTCAAGACCAAGGGCGAGGTGACCCGTGGCTGGCTGGGTGTGGGGATCCAGGATCTGACAAAGGAACTCAAGGAGTATTACGGCATGAAGGACGGGAAAGGAGTTCTGATTACCCAGGTTTTCCCCGGTGATCCGGCTGCAAAGGCGGGGCTTGAGCGAGGAGATATCATCCTGGAGGTCAACGGACAAGAGGTCGGGACCACGAGGGAACTGAGCAGGATGATCGCCGAGGCCAGCGTGGGCAAGGAGGTGGACATGGTTGTCCTGCGGAAGGGGACCAGGATGGACTTCCATATCAGGCTTGCCAAGAGAGAGGACAGGGAAATAGCCTCCATGGACAAGGGTATGGCGGAGAAAAACGAGTTCGGAATTTCAGTGTCCAACATAACCCCTGAAATCGCCCAGCAATTCAACCTGAAAGATACCAGAGGGGTGATAGTCGCGGAGATTGAACCAGAAGGCAAAGGCGGGAAGGCGGGCATCCTCCCGGGAGATATTATCATGGAGATCAACCATAAACGGGTTGATAACGTGGATGATTACCTGCGGGAGATCAAAAAGATGAAGTCCGGTGACACCGTGTTTATGTACATCCTGAGACCTAACAGGGGCTTTATGGTCATAAAGTTCATCAAATAGGTCTCCTGCGCAGGACACGGCCATCAGGCAACCCTCCAGCGGCATGCCCCGTGTCCTGCGGCCCTTTCCCCCCGGTCCCCGGATCAGCCCGCCAGGGAAGGCCGGCCGGCCGCTGCCGGGGGGGACATCCGTTGCACGATCCCTCCTTTTCCCTTGACTCATGGGTTAAATCTCACTACGATCTTTCAAATCAAGGATGAATTAAGTCAATTCAATATCAAACAGGCTAAGATAGGCACGCGCCCTGATTATATGAGGCCTTCCCTCGGGTATCCCTGGGCGGGAAAATGAGGCTTCAGGCCAAAATAGGAAGCTGGAGACGTTCTAATGGAGACCGACACCAAACCCGGGCAAAAACTCCGCAGCCTCGAAAAACACCTCCGGAAGGAGAACCCCATGCTGGTGGATGCCATTCAGGATTTCAGGCGCCTGGACAAGATCGCCCGAAGGATGGGATTCCTGAACAGAGACCAGACCTATGCCTCGCAGATCGCATGGTGGCCCCTGATATCGGTGCTCGGGACCTTTTCAGCGGGAAAATCCACTTTTATAAACCACTACCTTGAATACCCCTTACAGCCTACTGGCACCCAGGCCGTGGACGACAGATTTACGGTCATCTGCTATACCGCTGACAGGGATGTGCGGGTCCTGCCCGGAATCGCTCTCAATTCAGACCCCCGTTTTCCCTTTTACCGGATGAGCCGGGAGCTTGAGAAGGTGAGCCCTGGGGAAGGGGGTCGGGTGGACTCATACCTGCAGCTCAAGACCTGCCCCAGTGACCGGCTGAAGGGGCAGATTTTCATCGATTCGCCCGGATTTGACGCGGACGCCCAGCGAACCGCAACCCTCAGGATCACCGACTATATTATCGACCTCTCCGATCTGGTCCTGGTCTTCTTTGACGCGCGCCATCCCGAGCCCGGCGCCATGAGGGATACGCTCAAACACCTGGTGGCAAACACCATCAACCGCCCCGATTCCAGCAAGTTTCTCTACATCCTCAATCAGATCGACACCAGCGCCAGGGAAAACAACCCGGAGGAGGTGGTGGGTGCCTGGCAGAGATCCATTGCCCAGGAGGGGTTGACCGCCACCAGGTTCTACTGCATCTATATCCCTGAGGCCGCCATTCCCATCGAGGACGAGGCCCTGCGGAACCGTTATGAGACCAAGAGAGACCGGGATATGGCCGAGATCCACAACCGTATCAGACAGGTGAGCCTTGAGCGTGCCTATCGGATCGTGGGGACGCTGGAGAGCACGGTAAAGGAAATACGGGATAAAAAGGTCGCCACGCTCAGGGAATCCCTCCATCAATGGAGACGAAAGGTGCTCTGGCGGGATGGGGCCATAATCACAGGCCTTGCGGGGATCTATGTCATGGTGGGACTGTGGGCGGGTTATCTGAACCGGGATCAACTTGTCCCTCCCCGGATAGAGACATATATTGCCGATCCCCTGTGGCGCATCTCCCTGGTCATCACGGGGATCGTCATCTTCCTGGTCATCCACTTCTGGGACCGGAAAGGGGCTGCCCGACAGGTACTCACGGCCCTGAACGACAGGGCTGCTGATGCGGACCGGGATGATATGGCAAGGGCCCTCAGGAAGAACCTCAGGCCCTGGCGAACTATCTTCAACCCGCAGCCCATTGGATGGGGAAGCCGGGCCGACAGGCAGACCAGAGATATACTCGCCAATGTGGACCGCTACGTTCAGACCCTCAACGACAGTTTCGCCACACCATCGGGCAGGCCTGGGGAATGGGAGAGGGACCGGGTAGAGGATGAGTTGGCTGCGGACCCGGGGTGACGTGTGGGTGCTGACAGGACAGGAGACATGGAAACAGGTCTGGTAGTGGCTACCGATGCAGCCGTGATCACCCCGTTTTCAGGGGCCCGTGAGAACGGGGAGGAGTCCCTGTGGCAGGGGCTCATGGCGGGCAGGACCGCCATAGGGCCCATAAGGCGCTTTCCAGTGGACCAGGGGCACTACAGGGCCAGGATCGCGTCCCACATGGACGATCTGAAGGGCTCTGACGGTCGTTCCATGCTGCGGGACCTTCTCCTCCGCCTTGTCCCTGAGATAGGACCCGTCCCCCCCGACTCCCTCATGATTACCGCCACCATAAAGGCCGGTGCCGATAATCTGGAGTCGTTCTGTCACGGCAGGCAGGCCCACCTCCCCGATCTGCTTCTCTCCTCCATAGCCGATATCATGGGCCCCGCGCTGAGCATTGACTCTAACGGCATCTGCATCAGCGCCTCCTGCGCATCCTCCACCATTGCCGTGGCCCACGGGGCCGCATTGATTCAGTCGGGCAGGGCTGAGGTTGTGCTGGTCTCTTGCGGTGACATTATTACCGAGTACGCCTTTTCCGGATTTTCATCGTTGAAGGCCCTGTCCCCTGTTCCATGCCGGCCCTTTGACCGCGACCGGCAGGGACTTTCTCTGGGAGAAGGAGCTGCGGCACTCCTCTTGATGAGCGCCCGTCGGGCACGCAGGGAAAACCGGAACCGGCTGGGCACGGTCCTTGGATGGGGTATCACCAACGACGCCACCCATATTACGGCCCCTGAAAGGAGGGGCAAGGGTCTGGTTCAGGCAGTTCGACAGGCCCTGAATATGGCGGAAACCGACCCCGAAGAGATCACCGCCATCAGTGCCCACGGAACCGGCACAATCTATAACGACCTTATGGAGCTTAATGCCTTCCGGCAGGTGTTCGGCAAGCGAAAAATACCGATCTATTCCGTAAAGGGCGCCATCGGGCACACCCTTGCAGCGGCAGGGGCCATTGAGGTGATCCTGGGCTTCAAAACCCTTTCAGAACAGACGGCCCCCCCTACAGTGGGGTTTGAAAACCCTGAAAAGGGCGCGGATGGCAAGGTGAGCGCTGAACCGCAGCCGGTCTCGGGCCATTACCTGCTGACCACCAACTCCGGGTTCGGAGGGGTCAACGCGGCCCTTGTCCTGGGGAGATGACAATACGTTGAGAGTTCATATTACCGGCATCGGATGGGTGACCGCGGCAGGTGTGGGGGCGGGCAGGGTCAACGATAAGTTCGCCCTGCCCCAGGGACCACTGCCCCGCATCGACCCATCGGACATATTTGAAAAACCCTGGCCCAACTTCAGGCGCATGGATAGATACTCCCGACTTGGACTGACGGCCCTTGCCCTGGCCCTGAAAGACGCGGGCCTGTCCCGGTGGACCCGGAAACGTATCATCGGCATTATCGCGTCCACGGTGTACGGATGCCTGCAGACAGACGTGGACTACTATAAAACCGTGATCCCGGGCAGGGGTGCCAATGCGAGCCCGGCGCTTTTTTCATATACCCTGGCCAACAGCTACCTTGGGGAAGGCGCGATCCGCTTCGGACTCACCGGGACCAACTACGTGCTCACCGAGCAGCACCCTTCCGGACTGGCGGCCCTGCGGACCGCCCTGAATCATATGAGCATGGGGGGGGGATCAAAGTTCCTTGCGGGCGTCTGCGATGTGGAGTGTCCGGATATTTTCGGCGAACCCGGTAAAACGCCGGCCGGCGCTGTTTTTTTCATGCTTGAAAGGTCCTTTACCCGGAAAATCTCGCCCTACGGGCAGGTATCAACCGACAAAGAAGGTGAGATAAACCTCGACGGGAACCAGATAAAGGACCTTCCCGCACTTGTTCAGACATGCCTGGATCGATTTCATCATGCTTGATTCGTGTAGCTCAATTGTCGAACCGTTTGTAAATAACGCCCTTAAAGAACCGGACCGCATTGCCCTGGTCCTCATTTCAGACGACGATACCGAAGAAGGGCTCTCCTGCGGCCGCCTGCACACGGAGGCCCATTGCCTGGCCCGCACACTGCGATCAGAGGGTATCGGGAAACAGGATATCGTCGTTATCTGCCTCAACCACTCATCCGAAATCCTGTCCGCCTTCTGGGGTGTACTGTACGCGGGTGCCATTCCCGTCATCTCCCATTATCCCGAGCAGGTGCCCGACCGGGAGAGGTTCAAAGAGCAGATCCAGGGCCTTGTCAGAAACTCCGGGGCCCGCGGCGTAGTGGCCTTGCCGGACCTGTGTGAGGAACTCAACGCGTCCCTTCGGGACATGGGCTGCAAAACGGTAAACGTGTTTGAAATTCCAACCTCGCCCGGCAGCACGGATCTGTCCGCTCCCGACGGATATGCCAGGGGAGAGGAGATCGCCTATATTCAGTACACCAGCGGTTCCACCGGGCGCCGGAAGGGGGTCAGACTTTCCCACAGGGCCATCCTTAACTTTCTCAGGTCCTATACAAAGGCCCTTGACATAGTTCCCGGGGACGTGATCGTAAACTGGCCCCCCCTGTACCACGATCTGGGCCTCTTCTCGGGTGTTGTCCTATCCCTTACCACCGGTATCCCTCTGGTCCTCATGTCGCCGTTCAAATGGCTCCGAAACCCCATGGCGTTGCTGCAAGCCATTCACAAACATGGTGGCACACACTGCATATTCCCCAACTTCGGCCTGCACCACACCCTGCGCGCCGTGAAAAACCAGGACCTTCGGGGGTTGGATCTAAGCACACTGCGTTTCGTGGGCATGGGGGGCGAATCCATACTCTACGACAGCATCAACGACTTTGTTGATTTCTTTGAGCCATTCGGACTAAGGGCCACGGCCATGAAACCGGGCTACGGCATGGCGGAAAACACCCTGGCGGCCACCGTAACAAGGATGGAGGACCAGGTCAGGGTTGACCGGGTCGATGTGCGCTCCCTTTACGATGATGGACGGGCAATGTCCGCAGCTTCAGACCGGAAGGGGACCATCACGCTTGTAAGCTGCGGGCTCCCCCTTGAGGGGGTGGAGGTCTGTGTTGTCGATTCTGAGAGAAACCCTCTCCCTGAAAGATCGGTGGGGGAGATCGCCATACGCACGGGCTTTCTGTTCAGCGGCTATCACCGGGAGCCTGAACTTACGGCCAGGGCAAGGGAAAACGGCTGGTTTTACACTGGCGACATGGGTTACCTGGCAGACGGACATCTCTACGTATGCGGCCGAAAAAAGGACCTGATTATAAAAGGCGGGCAGAACATCCACCCCGAGGACCTGGAAGCGGTTGCCAATGCGGTTCCCGGTATCAGGCCCGGGAGGGCGGTGGCCTTTGGGGTGAATGATCCGCGCTCCGGGTCTGAGAGGATCGTCATGCTATGCGAACTCAAGCCCGGTGTCCCGGAAGAGAAAAAGGGTGAGATGGCCCGGGAGTTGCGCAGACGCGTGTTTCATGAACTCTACGTCTCCCTCTCCGAGGTTCGGTTTGTGGAGCCCGGATGGATAATCAAGACCTACAACGGCAGGATGATCCGGTCCGCCAACCGGAAGAAATACCTAAAAGAACAGCCGTGACACGGTTTGCACGGAGTCCCCTCCTGCACCACTTATTCAGTCTTGAAGATGTCAGTAAGGGGGATGGAAAAACCCACCTCGGGTTGATAGCGCAGGTAGGTGGGGATGGGGTATCTTACGCCCCTTTCATGGGTTTTTTCCAGACCCTCCACCAGTTCAACCAACCTGTTTCTGTGTACGGCCATGACCATCTCATGGTCCTGACACCCGGCCCAGACCCTGTCCCCGTTTCCCGGGACAATGACCTTGGCGTCCCTGTCCAGATAGGCCCCTATTACCCCTTCGGTGCACGACGCGGCCCTGCCTGAAAAGGAGCCTTCAAGGGGTCTTCCCGTGTGATGAGTGGCCCCGTGTACGAGCCTCATCATCTGGGCAGGGTTCACGTATATGAGGACAACGTGAGGCTCAACCTTTGTCCTTTCAAGGGGGGAGTAGACCACCGTCGGGGGGTACCCCGCATCGAGCAGGCGAAACCCCGCGAGCATGGCAGAGGCAGACCCTTCATCCGAGGCGTAGTTCATGCGGAGGAGGAAGTTAATGGCCCCGGCCTGGTCACTGAGCCTTTCCCAGCCGTAGGTATGGGCGGCAATGGCGCAGCCCACGTCTTCCCCCGCAAAGGCAACGGTCCACCCGTACAGCCTGGCCATTGCCGAGCCCTGGCAGGGCGCCATCTTCACCTTCAGGTCCCTGAGGGGTCTTCTTGCCCGTTCAGGGATTGCGTCTTCTTCCTTGAGCAATCGGACCGCCACCGGCATGGTGGCGAGGTTCAGTAACTCTCTCAGTTTCTTACCCATCTGCATCCATTTTTCCATGGTTCTCTTACCTCCCTTTGGATTCCATTTTTTCGCCAACAGCACAATCCGCTACTTTCGCGCATATTTCAACCGCCAACCCGAAAATCACATCAAGGGCCAGGTGTTCACCAATGGTTCTGTCGAACAGCACCTTTGATTCAGCGGGAAACTCATCATCCCCTTCCCACAGGAGGACCGCCACAGGGATCCGGGGGGCTATTCTGAAGGAGTAGGCCTCGTCCGCCAAATCAAGGGCGGTTCCATGGAGCAGTTCGCACCTTTCACAGAACTCTCCGGGGCTGTCTCCGTACCGTTTGGCTATCAGATGGGTCGGTATGGCGTGGGGCCCCCGGAAAAATGCAGCGCCGTCGGGAAGGTCCTTTTCCGATACCCATTCCCCGATTACGGGTATGTCTCTTGCCGTGAGAAGGTACTGAACAATGAAAAGGGCAAAAAGGATATTCATATCGTCCCTGCCGTCCCAAAGACGCACAATCCTGGACTGAGCGGGATAGATCTTGTACTCTTCACCCCACACGGTCAGTGAATAGCAGCCCCCGTCCCTGTCGTAGCCGCACTGGGCGCGCCTGCACACATCTTCAGGGTCCATTTTCCCCAGATCTTTGAAGTGGCGCTGATCGATTGTGTGTGTCATCTCCAACCCCCCTGTGAGAGACCGGCTATTTCCCGCTCCTTGGAACCACCTCCACCTTGACCATGACCTCCCCGTACCCCATACACTCAACGCCCGTATCCGGGCATCTCACATATCTCATGAAGTGGAAGTCGTTCGGTTCCAAACCCTCGCTAAGCCTCTCGTTTATGAGCGCAACCGGCACAATCAACTGGGAGGCAAGATAGACGCAGATCTTCTTTGGACAGAGCTTTGTGATGAAATTGCCGTCCATGTCCAGGATAAACTTCTGGCCCTTTTCATGACCGGAGTTGCAGTGCCGGGATTCCACCACCTCCACCTGGATGGAATAGAGGGGGGCGGCTTCAGCCATCCGCTCAAGATGTCTGACCCTGTGCCCCCCGATCTGGAACTCTTCCAGTTCAGATTGGGAATAACCCACTCTCTCTCCGTAGCCTTTAGCAATGTCATCCGCCATTGCAACCCTCCATCTATTCTGTTTCTATTGAGTTTCAGATAATGATTTTGGCAAGGCCAGAGGGAGGAATCGGAGTAAGTCGTACCCATAGTACGTCGCCGACGATTCCGACCGATAACGCAGTCCAAAATCTTTATCTGGAAGTCTATATTCGGGATTTTGCACGGGAAGGTCCCCCCTTTTCTCCAGCTTATCCCATTCGCGCAGACAATTTCAACCATAGAATTGCGAGCCTAAGGCCTGCTTACAGGTTATGCTGTACCCTATAGCTGGTGGAGCCAGCGCCATGGGAAGGCGTCCAGGGCTGGTAGGCGGCGGTTTGATCAGGGGCCTTGGGGGATGGGATGAAGCCAAGAAAGACGGGGGATAGAGGCAAGGGAGAAGGATATGGTCTGAATGGTCGAGTTATTTTAGTATTTAAGGACGTTATATATTAAAATAGCGAGGGGTTACACCCCTGAGGGTACAGGGAATAAAAAAGAATGAGTTTGCTCTAAGTCATAGCAGAAAAAGAAACCTCCTGTTAAGCTGGAGTCGCTTTGCAAACAACTTTAACCTAAAAAGGAGGTTTCAAATGAACGGTGTTGATACTACCAGACTGGAGCGTTTTCGTCAATTGCGGAAAGAGATCCGTGGATCCGATGAACATCTGATCGTAGGCATTGATGTGGCCAAGGATAATCATCATGCCTTTTTTGGGACGGCCAGGGGTAAAACCCTTCTGAAGCGGTTGGTCTTTAATAACAATTTGCAGGGTTATGAGAAGTAAAGGGTTGTGGAGGAGCACACTGAGGGAAGGTGACTTAAAGGCCGTGATTTGCGAAGCGCCAATTGACGCACTTTCCTACGCCAAACTGCTTCATGATAAGAACGACCGAACCCGGTATTTTGCAATTGGCGGCCAAGTTAGCCGTTTTCAATGGCTGTTGATTGATGGTTTGATAAATAAATACAGTTCCAAAAAAATGGATATTTGTCTTGCATTTGACAATGACCCGGCAGGAAAGAATTATATCCAACAATTCGAGGAACGTTATTCAGGTGTGTTATTAACGGTAGATTTGCCACCTCAGAAAGGTCAGGACTGGAATGATGTTCTTCAGAAAAAGCAATCAATGGGAATGAAAGTGACAGCGTAAATCCAAACTTCAAAAGTGAGGGAGAATCCTGATTATCTCCCGAGAGGAAATATAGTCGTTTTAACAAATAGGATCATGCAAGTTTATCAGTGAGAGAGCTCGAGTAGCAACGTTGGGACCATTTTGGATCTCGTGGGGGACAATACTGGGCCTCTCACTGAACTTTACAACCTGGATAAGGGATGATAGGTGGTGGCCAGAAAGGTCGCATGCCGGATAAACGTAACGATAAGGTGTAGAGTTCACAAAAGGTGAGAAACTCACTGAAAACTGCAGAAAGTCCGCAATGGGCTTGACGCTGGGTTGTAACAAAAAAATATACACATCGTAACTAGCTGATATTGCAGGTATAGAATTTTTGAAAGTTTTTTCTTGACAGGAGCATTATAGGATGTCCCCAATAGTCTTGGAGATAGTAATGGAACATCTCACGATAGGTGAATTTGAAAAAGAGCTCAGAAATGTATTTGTCCGTGTTTCAGACGATCAGGAGCCGATCTCTGTGGGTATGGATGAAGGCAGGGAGATTATCCTCGTCGATGGGGATGAGTACAGGAGTGTGATGGAAACCTTCTACCTTC
>DREN01000299.1 GCA_011051075.1 Deltaproteobacteria bacterium
CGGGTCCCTGCCTGCTCCGAAGCTGTAATCCAACTAAGGGGACGTTCCATGTCGTGATGGAATATTTTGTTGCGTCCTTTGGAAAAGAGACCCCCACGGACTACCGGTAACCGCACAGGTCGATATTTTTCTAAAACAGTATAGGCGGCCATAGGGGATGGGCGGGCCGTGACTTGAACCCTGAAACGGGGCTTAAACGTGGAGGAGAAAGGAAAATGATAGATCGGTACACACGCCCGGAAATAGGTGGTATCTGGGAAGATGAAAACAGGTACGCCAAATGGCTTCAGGTGGAAATAGCCGCCTGTGAGGCCATGTGTGAAGAGGGGATCGTCCCCGAAGAGGCCCTCAGGGTGATAAAGGAGAGGGCCGGGTTCTCCGTTGAGCGCATAATGGAGATAGAAGAAGAAACCAGGCATGATGTCATAGCCTTTCTCACCTGTGTGGCCGAATTTGTGGGGCCTGAGTCGCGCTATATCCACCTTGGTCTTACCTCCTCGGACATCCTGGATACGAGCTTCGCCCTTCTCCTTAAAGAGGCCATGAATCTGATTATCAAGGGGGTTGACGGGTTCATGGAAACCCTGAAGGAGAGGGCCCTTGAACACAAGAACACGGTCATGATAGGCCGGTCACACGGTATTCACGCCGAGCCCATAACCTTTGGCCTCAAGCTGGCGGTCTGGTATTCGGAGATGAAACGGAATCGCTCTCGGCTGGAGAACGCCCTGGATCAGATCAGCTACGGAAAGCTTTCAGGGGCCGTTGGAACCTTTGCCAATACTTCCCCCCGGGTGGAAGAGCTTGCCTGCAGGAAACTCGGCCTGACCCCCGCGGCAATATCCACCCAGATCATTCAGAGGGACCGCCACGCCCAGTACTTCACGGCCCTTGCCGTCCTGGCTGGCACCCTGGAGAAGATTGCGGTTGAGATAAGGCATCTCCAGAGGACAGAGGTCCTTGAGGCGGAAGAACCCTTTAAGAAGGGTCAGAAAGGCTCATCAGCAATGCCCCATAAGAAAAACCCCATAGGCTCGGAGAATATCTCGGGGCTTGCGCGGCTGGTACGTTCCAACTCCCTGGCGGCCATGGAAAATATGGCCCTGTGGCACGAGAGGGATATAAGCCATTCCTCGGTTGAACGGGTGATCGCCCCTGACAGCACCGTTCTTGTGGATTTCATGCTTCATCGCCTTGACCGGATAGTGGACGGTCTGGTGGTGCATTCGGACAACATGATGGAGAACCTTGAAAAGACCAGGGGTCTCATCTTCTCTCAGCAGATACTCATTAAACTGGCGGAAAAGGGCCTTGAAAGGCAGGATGCCTATGTCATGGTACAGCGGAACGCCATGAAGGTATGGGCAGAGGGGCAGGAGTTCAAGGACCTTATCATGGCGGACGGGGATATACGCAAGGTCCTGAACGCGGAGGAAATAGAGGAGGTATTTAACCTCAGCTACCACCTGAAATATGTGGATGAGATCTTCGATAGGGTCTTTGTCTGACACCGATACACGGAGGATTCGGGAATTGAGAAAAACCTCCAGTTCACAGTTCAACCCTACAGGTACCAAAACAGGATGTTTTCCCTGAAGAGAAAACCTGAGAGAACAGAAAAGGGATCGTCCCACTCCTTTTTCAGCGTTATGGTGCTCAGGGGCCTTGGCAGGGTCCGGACCTTCAACATCTCTTCCCGTCTCCTCATTGGGGCGGGCGTGGCCGTGGGGCTCTATACGGTGCTTTCTCTGGTGGCGATCTTCCACTATTTCGGGGATCTCGGTACCAGGGGTGACCGGTTGGATCTCCTGGCGCAGTTGGAGCATGAGATTGAGGTCACCAAAAAGAAACTTTACGGAGCAAGACAACGCCTGAAGTTCCTGGAGGACTACGTTGGCGGTGCAGAGGGAAAGGATGGAAAACAGACCGAACGTCCAGGGCCTGAGATGACGGAGCCTGCCCCCGTAGAGGGGAAGAGCCGGGAGAAAAACCTGAAACCTGCTGAAAGGGGCGGTCCTTCAGGACCGGTAGTTGGCGTCAGGAACCTAACCACCAGGAAGACAGGGAACAGGCTATCGGTCAAATTCAGGCTGGTCAAGGTCAAACCCGATGGAAATCAGACCAGCGGGTATATCTTCATGATCGCCTCTGACACCGCCTCCGATCCACCGCGGTTGTGGTCCCATCCCAGGACCACCCTGAAAAACGGCGAGCCCGTGGACTATAAACAGGGGCAGGTTTTCAAGGTGAGGAACTACAGGACCATCCGGGGTAAGTACTCCTTTGACTCGGAGACCGAGACCCCTTCACTGCTGACCATCCTGGTGTACGACGAATCGGGCAGACTGACCCTCAGGAAGCGATTCCCCATCGAAGATTCTGAATAGGCCTTTCAGTCCTCCCCCGCATATTCAAGGTGCAAAATATCGTCCCACGGATCGGCCTTCTTGACCTGGACCGTGATTTCCTGGCCCCGGGATAGTATGATTCCGTCCCTGCGTTTAATGTCGGCCGTCATCAGGAAGTCTGTAAGGACGATACGGTACTTGCTTTTGAACTCATCGAGAACCAGGGCCTTCAGCTTCCTGTCTCCATGCTGGGACAGGTATTTGAGGGTCCAGTAGCGCAGGCGGGCCCGTCTTATTACTCCCAGGGTCTTAATAACAGGTTCGGTGGAGATCCTAATCTCCTCCAGTTTTTTCTCGTCGTAGATCAACCCCCTTTTGAAAAGATAGCCATACATCTGGCGTTGATTCACAAGATCGAGGTACCTTCTTATGGGGGATGTGGCGTGTATATACAGATCCACGCCAAGTCCGCTGTGGGGACCCGGTCTGGTACGGATCTGAAGAGGGCTCAGTTTGCGCCGCTGTTGGAACACGTAGTACAGGTACCCCTTTTCATCCAGGGGCATCTTTTCACTTGGGGGGGCCTGGGTCCTGAACAGGATGGGTATCTGGTTTTCTTTGCAGAATTCCGCGGCGAGCCAGTTGTAGAGGATCATGAATTCCGCTACTATGAGCCGTGAAGGCGTGTCCTGCTCCACCAGTTCCAGGGAGAGGGCCCCGTTGAACCTTATTTCCAGGTCGGGCAGGGAGAGATTCAGGGCGCCTTTCGCCATTCTCCTCTGGCGCAGCCGCTCACTGAAGTGATAGATCTCCTCCATCAGGGGATCCTGCCTTAGCCTCTCATTGACATTTTCATAGACAAGCTGCTGTTTCACCCGGATTATCGTTGGGGCGAACCGGTAGTCAAGGAGTGCCCCCGCCCTGTCAAAACGGGCCAGCAGGGAAATGGCGTTGGAGTCCCGACCCTGTCTCAGGCTGAGAAAGTCCCTGGACAACTCCGGCGGGAGCATGGGTATCTGCCTTCGCGGCAGGTATTGAGATGAGGCCCTGTGGGCCGCGGTGAGATCAATGGGGCTCTCAGCCGGGATGACCCCTGCCACATCGGCGATGTGCACACCCACGTGCACCTCATCGCCTAATATCCTGAAGCTCAGAGCATCGTCAAAGTCCTGGGTAAATGGTCCGTCGATGGTCATGCATGGGAGGTCCCGCATGTCTTCCCTGTCCAAGGGCTCGGGCCCTGTGCTGATAAGGCGTGCGGATTCCTCCAACTGGGCCGGGGTGAATGAGATGTCCACCCCCGACCTCAACAGGTCCAGGTTCTCATCTTCCCCCCACTCGCCCAGCCTGATGAGCAGGACCCTTGCCTGACGGATATCCGATATGCCGGCGTTCAACAGAAGTTCCTTGCCGTATTTGTAATCGGGCGCATCGTTTCCGTACAGGGCCAGTTGAATGAGCAAACGCACGATCTCGGCCCGACACGGCGGGCCTTTCGCCCTAACGCCCTCCTGGATCTGCTTCAACCAGCGGCTTCCCTGCCTGAGTTTTTCAGCCTTTGCCTCTTCCTCCTCCCTCTGCCTGATTATCTGCTCGACCTTTTCCTTGGAGTAGGGGAAAAACTGGCCGTTTTTCATCTTGAAATAGAGGCGATTTTCAAAGAGGGCGCGCATGACTGCCGAAAAATGGTCTTCCGTAACCGCTTCTCCAAAGACCAGGTGGGCCAGATATTCAATATCAAAGCTCTCCTCTTCATCCCTGACCAGTTCCCAGAGCTCCTTTACCTCCACCTGATCCTTGAGCCTGATCCTTTTTTCTTCCTTTTCCCTCAACTTTTCGAGCAGGTCTTCCCTTGTCTGTGAAGTATCAAGGGTCGATTCAGAGGTGAGGGCTATTCTCTTTTGGGACAGGTTCACTTCCCGGTTGGAAGGGGTTAACAGATGGAGCCTGTTTCCCTTGTCCTGGAGACATATGGTGCAGACAAACTTCCCCTGATCAATATACTCGACTATTTTCCCCTGGCTCATGTGAAAACCTTACTGCCCCTTTCCTGATCTGAGAATGTAGTAACAGGTGATTCAGATTCTGTCAACAGGACACTGACCTGGGGCAGAGGCAATTGCAATCCCGGGATGATTCTGTTAGAGTGAAATCAACAGGGAGAAAAGGGGCCGCACCGGCAGTTGTGAAGCAGGGTCCAGCGCCCCCCCCTTATGAAAGGGATTCATGGAAAAATCGATATATTCCAGACGGCTGGATCTGCTGAGGGACAGGCTTCAGGAGACTGACGGCGAACCTTGTGACACGGTATGGGTTATCAGACCGGAAAACCGGCGGTACCTGTCGGGTTTCAGGGCCCAGGACCTTCAGTTCACCGAGCTTTCAGGCTCCCTCCTCATAAACAAGACCCGCTCCCTTCTGGTTACCGACTCCAGATACCTGGTTCAGGCGGAAGAAGAGGCCGTTGATTTTCAGGTTCAGGTGCTGAAGAAGGACCTGGCCGAGGAACTGGCCCAACTCATTGATGGCCTGGGGACGAAAAGGCTGGGTTTTGAAGCGGGTTATCTGACCTGGGGGTTGCACGCGAAACTCAAGGAACAGCTCAGTGCCCTTTCTCCGGCAGTTGACCTTGTTCCATTGAACGGTCTCATTGAAGAGATGCGGGAGATAAAGGACGGGGAAGAACTCAGCTCAATAAGGGGTGCCGCAGACCTGATTTCGGGGATCTTCAGAGAACTCATTCCCAGCCTAAGACCGGGCATGAGAGAAAAGGAGGTGGCCTGGGAGATTGAGGCCCTTGCCAGGGACGGCGGGGCGGAGGCCCTCTCCTTTCCCTCCATTGTGGCCTCCGGCCCAAACAGTGCCATGCCCCACGCCGTGCCTACGGACCGGAGGATAGGCCCCAGAGAACCGGTCATAATAGACGCCGGGGTCAGGCTTGAGGGATACTGTTCGGACATGACCAGGACGGTCTTTCTGGAGGGACCCGACGAGGAGTTCAGGAAGATCTACAAAACAGTCCGCCACGCCCAGGTCTCGGCCCTCAAAGAGGTCAGGCCCATGGTGGAGAGCACTCGTCTGGACTCGGCGGCACGCCTGGTCATAGAGGAGGCCGGGTTTGGAGAGCGTTTCGGACACGGCCTCGGTCACGGCGTGGGCCTTGCCGTGCATGAGGGCCCGAAGGTGGGCCCAAGGAACCCGGTGAATCTCAGGGAGGGAATGGTATTTACAGTGGAACCTGGTATATACATCCCAGGCAGGGGGGGGGTCCGCCTTGAGGAAATGGTCCTGGTCACGGACAGGGGCCCTGAGGTCCTTACCGGGAACAGATATCTGCATGAATTTTGAAGAATTCCGGGATAAACTTATAGCCTTTAAGATAATGTTTTTGCGGTACACCAATTCCATCGCCATAAAGAGAAAACCGAGGTTCATTGAACCGAGATGCTGGATGCTGGGTACTGGTTTCTGGTCCCGCCATGGGCGGGACTGGATATCTGTGAGGAATCACCCTTTTTTCATCAAGCATCCAGTCCCGCCTGTGGCGGGACCAGGATCAATCAGATAACACCTCCGCGGACGATTTAGCGCCGCCGAATAGATGCCCAAAATATTTTTCTAAAATAGTATACACATGCCGAGGCCGGGATGTACGACCTTACGGATCAATTCATAGATCATCTTAGACTGGAACGGGGGCTTTCAAAGAACACCATTGAGGCCTACAGCAGGGACCTCTCCAGGCTTAACCGGTTTCTTGAAGAATCGGACCTCAGCCCGCTCCAGGTTTCCAGGAAGGAGATCCGGCAGTACGCAGGGACCCTGAAAAGGGGCCTTTCTGCCAGGTCGGT
Source organism: Deltaproteobacteria bacterium (assembly GCA_011051075.1). Lineage (GTDB taxonomy): Bacteria > Desulfobacterota > DSM-4660 > Desulfatiglandales > Desulfatiglandaceae > Desulfacyla. The sequence continues at coordinate 6,200 of DREN01000299.1, forward strand.
GGCAAGGAATATCTCGGCCACAAAGATGTTTTTCCGTTTCCTCACCCGGGAGGGTATTATAGGGGAAAATCCAGCCAGACTGTTAGAATCCCCGCGCCTTTCCAGGAAACTGCCGGAGGTCCTGATCATGGCCGAGGTTGAACGCCTCCTGGCCCAGCCTGATCCATCCACCCCCGCGGGCCAGAGGGATCAGGCCATGCTGGAACTCCTCTACGCAACCGGATTGAGGGTCTCCGAACTTGTGGGTCTTAAGGTCCTGAACGTTAATCTTGAATCAGGGTATGTCAGGACCCTGGGAAAGGGCTCCAAGGAACGGCTCGTTCCCATGGGAACAAAGGCCCTTCAGGCTGTAAGGGATTATCTCTCAGGGGGACGCCCCCAGCTCCTCAGGGGCGCTAATCTGCCCCATCTGTTCCTGAATTTCAGGGGCCGTCCCCTTACCAGGCAGGGGTTCTGGAAGATTATCAGGAAGTACGGGAAACAGGCGGGTATCAAGAAGGGTATCACTCCCCACAGCCTCAGGCACTCCTTTGCCAGTCATCTCCTGGAATCCGGCGCCGATCTCAGGTCTGTACAGGTTATGCTGGGGCATGAAGATATCTCCACCACCCAGATATATACGCACGTTACAAGGAAAAGATTGAGGGAACTCCACTCAAAATGCCATCCGAGACCATGAGAAGAAGGGGGCGGTAAGGGGCTTCAGATATGGGAAAGATCATAGATCTGCCGGTTGAGCCTAAGAGGGGTGACCACACCCTTATCTCTTCCAAACCGTGGGAGTTCCGCAGGGCACCCTGGAGAACGCCCCATTTTATTCAGATGTTGCGCCCGTTGGCTGATAAACTGAGGTCCTCATCCCATGGGAGCCCGGTTACCCCCCCTCATTTTTCCCTGAAGGGAGGGATGGCCTGCACCATACAGGCCATGTACGCCAATCGCGGAGAAGAGGAGAAGATGAGAGAGACCTACTACCTGGTAGGTCTCACGGACTGTATGATCAACCAGGTCAACCCGATCTTGAGGACAGATATTCTTAGGGCCATGTACAAGAAGGTCTTTGCCCTGAAGGAGACCCTCAACATGCACTGGCGGGGCACCCTGGATCAGGTCCTCCTCCCCATTGACAGGAGGTTTTATGATGATTCAGCCTATCGAGCGGAGATCAGGATGGCCGGGACCATGGAGGACCTCTACCGGGTCATCAGGAGGGGAACGGATGAGATGTTCGATATCCTTGCCCTCGAGTATCTGTTTTTTTGTCCATGGACTGGAGCGTGACCATGCGGAAAAAGGAGCAGGGTAGAGAACCTGAGACCCTTAACCTCCTGTTAAGGGCCCTCTTTGATGGCGTCAGCGAAGAGATCATGTTGGTGGATCAGGAGGGGGTTGTACAGGATGTAAACAGGGTCTTCCTGGATGAGTGCGGCATGAACAGGAAAGATGTCGTTGGTCAGAAATGCTCTGATATCAGAAAGAAGCACGGCGTACTATGTGAACTGGGCTCAGAGTACTGTCCCCTGGAAAGGGCGAAAAAAACGGGAGAGAGGGTCGAAATGACCCGGAGTCATGGTCCGGAAGGGATTGAATCCAGACGGCTCAGGCGGATCATGTACCCTCTCACCTCAGAAGGTCCCTCCCGGCTTTTCGTGGAGATCTCCAGGGATGTGACGGAGTATCGTAATCTCATCAGGGAGCTCAGGGCCTCTGAAAAGAAGTTCAGGGCCATACTGGACACGGCTACAGACGCCATCATAAGTATTGACAGCGCCCACAGGATCGTGGTCTTCAACAACGCTGCCCAGGAGATCTTCGGATATTCCAGGGACGAGGTCCTGGGAGAGGACCTAAACATGCTTATCCCCCCCCGCTACGGGGACCATTCCCGTTTTGTGAAACGGTTCCTTGAGACAAGGACCCCAAGGGTCATGGGAAAGACCCTCTCCCTCAGGGCCGCGAGAAGGGGCGGGGAGGAATTTCCCATTGAACTGGGACTCTCCTACTATGAAATGGGAACGGATATTACCTTTACGGCCATCATCAGGGACGTATCTGTGCAGAGGCAGCTTGAGAAGAAGCTCCTTCAGTCCGAGCGCCTGGCAGCCGTGGGCCAGACGGTGGCCCACGTGGCCCACGAGATCAAGAATCCGCTGATGATCATAGGAGGGTTTTCACACCAGATAAAAGACGGCCTCCGAGATCCCAAGGCCGTGCAGAAACTGGGCATGATCCTTGACGAGGTGCGCCGTCTGGAGAGACTAGTTGCGGACCTGGGGGATTTCACAAAGGTGTACAGCCTGGTCAAGAGACAGGCCAACGTCAATTCGGTCATACAGGATGTGCTGAAGATTATGACCGGGATCTATTCTCCCGGCCCCCATGGTTTCAAGGCAGATCTGGCATCGGATCTCAAAGAGATTACATGCGACCCGGACAAGCTGAAACAGGTGTTCATGAACATTATCACCAACGGGATCCAGGCCATGGATGCAGGGGGAACCATTACCATAACCACAAGAAATACGCCGGATAACGTGGAGATCCGGATAAGGGATGAAGGTGTCGGTATCAGGGAAGAGGACCTCCTTCACATCTTCGAACCTTTTTTCACCACCAGGGATCGCGGGTCAGGCCTGGGTCTGGCCATAGCCTATAAGGTGGTAGAGGCCCACATGGGAGAAATATGGGCGGACAGTGAGCCTGGAGAGGGGACTACCTTTGTGGTCAGACTGCCCATTCTCTGTCCTGAAACCAATACTTCACAAACATCAGATATGGAGACGTGAAATCATGAAAATAAAGCTGTTCATCGGAGGCGGGCTTTTACTTGTTCTCCTGGCCTTTTCCATTATTTCCATCTATCCCGACTGGCTCTGGTTCAGGAATTTAGGCTTTTCTCCTGTCTTCTGGACCATGCTTTCGGCCAGGTTCGGGTTTGGTTTTGTGGTGTGGTCCTTTCTGATCCTCATCATTACCGTTAACCTCTACATAGCGAGACGGTTAAGTCCAGGGACTTCCATGGGGACCCATGGCAACCTGGCCTCCCAGGTGGGCCTTTCCGCAAACACCCTTAACCTCCTCTTTCTGGCGTTTATCCTGATCGCGAGTTTTGTAATCGCCTCCAAGGCCTCTGACCGGTGGAACATGGTCCTCCGGTATCTCTACCTGCAGCCCTTCGGGAGCACCGATCCGATCTTTCATAAGGACATAGGCTTTTACGTATTTGCCCTCCCCTTTTACGCCTTTATCCGGAGTGGGCTCCTCACCCTTTTTGGCCTGGCTGCCGGCCTCACCGTTGTCTGGTATCTGAAAAACGGGTCACTCCAGATAACAGGAGAAATGGTTCAGGAGGAGGGGCAGCCCCCCTCTCTCCCGAAAATCACGGTTGCGCCAGAGGTAAAACAGCACCTTATATTCCTGGGCGGGATCATTGTCCTGCTCATGTCATGGGGCTATCTGCTGAAGACCTACGCCCTTATCTATTCCACCCTGGGACCGGCCTTCGGCGCAAGCTACACGGACGTGCATATCAAGATCTGGGTGTTCAGGCTCCTGATCTTTCTGTCCCTGGGCTTTTCAATCCTCCTCTTTGTCAACGCCTTCAAACCGCGAACAAAACTTATCCTGGGGGGCGGAGCAGTCTGGGTGGGCTCCATCCTGATATTCTCCATGATACTCCCCCTGGCCATAGAGAAGATCGTTGTGAAACCCAACCAACTGGCCAAGGAGACCGAGTATATCGGCTACAACATCGACTTCACCCGCAGGGCCTATAATCTTAACAAGATAACGGCGGTGAGCTTTGATGTCAGCGATGAGCTGAGTCTGGAGGAGGCCAAAAAGGAGAGGGCGACCATCCAGAATATCAGGATCTGGGATGAACGCCCCCTTTTGCAGACCTACAGGCAGATCCAGGCCATACGGCTCTACTACGATTTCAATAACGTGGACGTGGACCGGTACCATATCCAGGGCCAGTACCGCCAGCTCATGCTTGCCGCCAGGGAGATGGTGGTGGACCAACTTCCCCGCCAGGCCAACACCTGGGTGAACAGGCATCTCACCTATACCCACGGTTATGGCCTGGCCGCCAGCCCGGTCAATGAGGTCACCAGTGAAGGACTTCCCCACCTGGTGATAAAAGACGTACCCCCTGTTTCTGAAATCGGCCTTAAGATAGACCGGCCCGAGATCTACTACGGAGAAAAGACGAGTCAGTACGTGCTGGTGAAGACCAAGACTAAAGAGTTTGATTATCCCCGTGGAGACAGTAACGTCTATACGGTCTACGAGGGGAAGGGGGGCGTGCCCATCGACTCGTTCCTGAGAAGGGTCCTTTACGCCGTTGAGTTCATGGACTCACAGATCCTCTTTACCGAGTATCTTACGCCCCATACCAGGATCATGTACAACCGCACGATCCGGAAGAGGGCCAGATCCCTGGCCCCTTTTCTGGAGTACGATCGGGATCCATACCTGGTCCTCTCCGGAGGCAGGCTCTTCTGGATCCTTGACGCCTACACCACCAGCGACATGTACCCGTACTCCACCAGGTCCAGGAGTCCCTTCAGGGAGGCACCGCTCAACTACGTGCGCAATTCAGTAAAGGTCACCGTGGATGCCTATAACGGGGATGTGTGCTTTTACCTGATAGACGAAGAAGACCCCATTGCCCGGGCCTACACCGGCATATTTCCCGACCTGTTCAAGCCCTTCAGGGAGATGCCCGAAGACCTTAAGAAACATATCCGCTATCCCAAGGATCTCTTCAACATTCAGGCTGCCACCTATGCCAAGTATCATATGCAGGATCCCCAGGTCTTCTACAACCAGGAAGACCTCTGGGAGCTTCCTGACGAGTTGTACGGCGACACCAGGCAGAAGATGGAGCCCTACTATATCATCATCAAGCTGCCCCGGGGAGACAAGGAGGAGTTTCTGCTCATGCTTCCCTACACACCATCTGAGAAGGACAATATGATCGGGTGGCTGGCGGCGAGAAGCGACCTGCCTAACTACGGGAGTCTGATCGTATATAACCTGCCCAAGGAGAAACTTGTCTATGGGCCCATGCAGATCGAGGCCAGGGTGGACCAGCAGACCGAGATCTCCCGCAAGCTGAGCCTGTGGGACCAGAGGGGCTCCAGGGTTATCAGGGGAAACCTCCTTGCCATCCCCCTGCGTGACTCGTTCATATACGTGGAGCCCATCTATCTACAGGCTAAGCAGGAAGAGGCGTCGGCGTCTCAAGGCGGGGCCCGTCAGGGAGGGGGGGCAGGACAGGAAAGGAC
>DREN01000209.1 GCA_011051075.1 Deltaproteobacteria bacterium
GATAATAACGAATTTGACCGCAGCCGCCACAAAGGTCCAGCCCTCCCGCATATTGGGGCTCTTTCTGCTCAGCACCAGCAGGGGAACCGCGCAGATGGACACCAGAACGGCGATGAGGGGTTTTATGGAATAGATGGTTTCCAAGTTAAATCCCTATGGTGATGAGTCCCGCTCCGGGCGGGATGACTACAATTTTTCGTTACAGGGGGTGGCCAACCCGGCCCGGAAGAGCCAGACGTCCCCAACGTACCACCCCTCAAGGGATCATGGGGGCGATAATCCCGCTTACAATATCCCCTGTATAGGCCCCCATTACCACCAAACCCACTACCACCACCAGAAGAGGAACCACCATGCTGAGCGGTGCCTCTTCCATTGGCGCAGGGGCCGGGCCATGCCCGTGGTCTGAACCAAAGGGTTCGTAATAACCTATTTCGATAATACGGAAAAAAAGAACCGCATTTATCAGGCTGCTGAATACAAGGGCAGCCACAAATCCGTACTGACCCGCCTGGACGCCCCCTGAAATCAGGTACCATTTGCTGAAAAAACCGCACGTGGGAGGAACACCGATCATGGAAAGGCCGCCCGCCACGAGCCCTGTCATGGTGTAGGGCATTTTCCGGAACATTCCCTTGAGATCCTCAAAGGCGTATCCCCCGGTCCGGTACACGACATTCCCCACGGCCAGGAACACGCAGAGGGTCATGACGGCATCGTTGGCAATATGAAGAATCGCCCCTGTCATGCCGGCCCGGTTGCCGAGCCACGCGCCACCCACCATATAACCCACCTCAGCTATGATCACGTAGCTTAGCATCCTCTTCATATCCCTGGCGCCCAGGGCTAAAACGGCGCCCATAAAAATGGCGATTACCGCAAGCCAGACAACGGAATGGTTCAATGCCAGTCTGGAAAAGGTAAAGGTCGGGGTAAAAACCGTGAGTATCAGGCGGATCATCACATAGATCATGACCTTGGTCATGAGAGGCGCCACCAGGCTGCTTACGGCGGAGGGGGCGTAGGTGTACGCATTTGGAAGCCACGCGTGCAGGGGGAAAAAGCCCATCTTCAGAAAGACCCCCACCATGCAGATGATAAAGGCCACCAGAACAACCCTCGAGCCGTAGAGAGAGGGGAGGATGGCGGAGATATCCGCCATGTTCAGGGAACCGGTGCTGATGTAGAGATACCCTACTCCCAAGAGGTAGAAGCAGGCCCCGATGGTACCCATGTACACGTAGTTGAGGCTGGCAAGGGGGGCACGGTCTTCTCCCATGGCGATGAGACCGTAACCTGTAAGGGCGGTGATCTCCAGGAGAACGTAGAGGTTAAAGGCGTCCCCCGTAACCACAATGCCCATGAGTCCGGTGATCAGGAGCACGTAGAGGGTGTAAAAGGCCCCTATCTTTTCCGGGAACTCCCTCTCAACGCTCCTCCGGGTGGCGATCAGGTTGATAAGGGCGACCGCCGATACCACCACCAGCACCATGGCGCTGAGGCGGTCAACCCTGTAGGCGATTCCCCAGGGCGGGGCCCAGCCCCCTAAAAAATAGTGAACCACGTCCTCGTTAAGGACCCTGAACAGAAGGCCCACGGAGGAAAACAGGGCCACGCACAGGGCCGCAACTGCCACAGGAAAGCAGAGCCTCCTGCTCAGCCACCCAAGGATACTGATGAGAAGGGCTGAAAGGAGTGGAACAGTAACGAGGAGGGCGGGATAATGCTGGCTCATTTTTCTCTAAGCTGCGCTAAGATTTCATCCTCTTCAAGGGTTTCATACCGGTTATAGACCCTTATGGCAAGGGCAAGGGCCACCCCAAGGGTGGCGACGGCCACCACAATGGCGGTAAGCATCAGCACATGGGGGAGAGGATTTATGTACTCAGCGGCCTTTATTGCCTGGGAGCCTGCCCCGTGGACCGCCTCGCCGTGCCCGTGCTCGATGATGGGGATGGTTGCCCCCCTCTTTGCGCCGATGGAGACGTAGAACAGGATAATGGCGGTCTGAAATATGTTCATCCCCACTATCTTCTTCACCAGGTTTTTCTTGGCAATTATGGCGTAGAGACCGATCACCATGAGAACGATATAGATCAGGTAGTTGTAATAATCGGCAACGGAGGAGAAGAAATCAGACATTGCTCAGCTCCACTCACAGGCCCTCGTCGTACTCCCCCCGGGAGGAGATGTTGTTGTAGATCCATATCATGGTGGCCATGACCGCAAGACCCACGCCGATCTCCACGATAAGAATGCCATGGGATCTGGCTGTAACAGGATCAACGTGGAGGATGCCGGCCAGTGCCCCGTAATCGAGGAAGTCGCGCCCTAAAACCAGACAAAGGGCCCCTGTACCCGCATAGATCAAGACTCCGATCGGACAGAGAAGGGCATGGACCTTTTCACCCATGCGTGCAAGGGCCGTTCTCAAATCGTGGGAAATGGCAAGGAGAATCATGCTCGCCCCAAGGATGACCCCACCCTGGAACCCTCCCCCAGGGCTGTGGTGGCCATGTGCTATCACGTAGAGGCCGAAAAGCTGCAGAAAGGGCACCAGTATCCGGCAGGAGGTCTTGATGATCAGGTCGTGGGGGGCCCAGAGGTTGTCAATCATTTCAAACTCCTCCAAGACCGGAGGGATCTTCCTGGTACACTTGACACGGATGGTCATCCCCGTGAGGGTGTGACGGTAACGCCTGAAAATGGGCCCTTCTTTCTTAGGGAGTCTCAGGATAAAGAAGCAGACCACCCCTGCGGCGAAGATAACGGTGGTCTCGAACATGGTATCGAAACCCCTGTAGTCCGCAAGCACGGCCGTTACAGCGTTGGGTACTGACGTCTCCTCCATGGTCTTTTCTATGTACCTGGGTGAGACATGTGTGTGGGCCGCAGATCCTGGATCTGCCCAGGGAGGGAAGTCCCCCATGGCATAAAAAAGGAGAGCGCAGGTCAAAGCAGCCACTAATATCCCTAAGGTTCTCAATCCTTGCTCCTCCTTGTGGTACGAAAAACAGCGGCTACGAAAAACACCGTGCTTACCCCGGCCCCCACCGATGCCTCTGTGAAGGCAACATCCACGGCCCCCATGATGGCCCAGAGAAGGCACATCATGAAACTGTAGGCCCCGAATAGTATGGCAGATCCTAATAGGTCCTTTATGGCGATGGCCCCGACGGCGGCCACTACCACCAGGGACAGGATCACCAGGTCCAATTCCCAGATCATGATATCATCTCCTCTTTTCCCCTCTGGTCCATGGACCAAGCCCGGCCCTCACCCCGGCATCCACTATTCCGTGTATGGCCGTTGGACTTGAAAGAAAGACAAAGACCACTATGAGAATAATCTTCAGGCCTGTCAGGACAGTGGCCAAAGAAAAATGATGCAGGTTGAAGAGGGCCAGGGCCACCATCATGAGGAGGGCGCCGCCCGTGTCCAGCTTGCCAGCCGGGTGCAGCCGGGAGTAGAAGTCGGGGAAACGGAGTATGCCGACTGCGCCGCCGGTGAAAAATACCAGACCGCATATGATCAGGAAAACAACGATAATGTCCATCTTGGATGCTCCTTATGCCCGGTTATTCCCCGAAAAGGCCTTTTCGCTTCTGAAAATACCTGGAGGCGGCAAGGACCGCAATGAAGTTCAGCATGGCATAGGCCAGTGCAATATCCACAAACATATCCACACGATGAAACATGAGCCCTATCAGGACCAGGAGTACCGTGGTCTTGCTGCCGATGGCGTTGGCCCCTATGAGGCGGTCCAGCACCGTGGGGCCAATAACGGCTCGGTAGAGTGAAAGGACCATCAGGAAACTCAAATAAAGACCGGAAAACAGAAAAAAATTGTCCATTATTCCTCGCCGAATGCCCTGGCAATCCTCCTTTCCATCTCCCCGGGCAGGCTCTCCCTTGAGGATTTGTCAAGGGCGTGGACCGTGAAAGTCCCGTCAATGGAGACGTAGACCGTTATGGTCCCCGGTGTGAGAGTTATGGAATTTGCAAAGGTGACGAGGGGAAGATCCCCCTTGAGTCTGCTCTGGAATCTGAAGATCCGGGGATCGATGAGATCCATCATCCTGGGATGAAAGGTCAGGTAAAGGACATGGAGGTTTGCCATGAAGATCTGATAGAGGAGCCATGGCACGTACCTGATAAAGCAAACCCAGGTCCTCAAGGATCCTTCTGTTCCGGGCTCGGGGAAGATCAGGTCTTTTGAAAAGAGCGTGACCATGACGCACGAGATGAGACCCAGGCTCAGGTGAAAGGGATCAAATTTACCTGAAAGAACGATCCACAGGGAGAAGAGGAGGATGAATGTTATGGCGTACGGAAGGAAGGCGCGTGCCCTTTTTCTTGTCGATGGGGTAACTCCGGGGTCAGATCCCTGTCCGGGTTCATGAAGGATTGTATTTTCCCTGGTATTCGTCGTCGCAGGCATAGGGTCCTTTCCCAGACTCCTGTCAACCAGTGGGCAACCTCACGATAAAGGTGGTGCCTTCTCCCACCTGGGTCTCAAAGGAGAATTCACCTCCTAATTTTCCGATAATATCCCGGCATATGGGAAGGCCCAGCCCCGTCCCTTTTCCCGCCGGCTTGGTGGTGAAGAAGAGGTCGTACATCCGTTTCTGGTTCTCCTCGGAGATGCCTGTGCCGTTGTCAGAGACCCTGATCTGAACCGTGGATCCATCTCTGGAGGTCTTCAACACGACCCGGCCTCCTGCCTCCCCCTTCTCCTTTACCGCATGAATGGCGTTTGAGATAAGGTTGACAAAGATCTGTTCAAGCATCTGTTTGTCCGATTGCAAAAGGAGAGACCCCTCCATGAAATCAAAGACAGCCTCGATATCCTTATGTCTCAACTCAGGGTTTAAAAAGCTGACCGTTTCTCTCAGCAGTTCGTGGACGTCCAGGGAGGTTTGGGCAGGCTCCGAGTCCCTCGCATAGGCCAGCAGTTGCCGCGTAATGCCCCTGCACCGTTTAACCTGTTTGACGATATGCTGGACCGCGGTTTCCAGTTCTTCACGGTCTTCCCGGGCCATGCCCTTTGCATCGCCCACCACCGCCTCTATCCACCCGGAGATCTCGCCTATGACGGCAACAGGGTTGTTGATCTCATGGGCAATACCCGAGGCCGTGCGGCCGATTTCAGCCAATCTGTCAACACGTATCAGGTCATCATGAAACTTCTTCATAGGGGCGGTGTCACGGCATACGCTCGATGTGCCGGCAAACCGCCCGTCTGAGTCTGTAATAGCGATAAGGGAGAGATCGAACCGGACAATGTGTCCATCCTTGTGCCGAAAGGGGTACTCCTGATGGGTGGCCCGGCCTTCCGTCCGGGAGAGGGCTTCCAGTCTTTCAAACTCCGAAGGATCTGCTGCCAGGTCCCTTGCAGGACGTCCCATAACCTGTTCAGAGGAATATCCGATGGCCCTTTCGCCGCCCCTGTTGAACGATACCAGGATACCGTCCGCATCGGTGGCAAAAACCATGTCACTGGAGTTCTCCAGGACAGTAGCCAAGTGTCTCCTGGCCCTGGAGCACTCCCTCTCAAGCCGGGCGATCACCTCTGAGGTCGTTTCTGACCGGGAGTTGGGAACGTCATTCGATTCCATAGATCTTCCGCAACTTGTTCATGGCCTTTTTTATTCCCCTCGCCCCCATTCCGGCGCGGTAGATCTCATCCACCTCCTGCTGGAACTTGGCCTGCTGCAGTTCAACCTTCTTCTTATAGGCGGCCTTTATGGTGTCAACGAGGTTATCGTACTCGATCGGTTTTAGAAGGTATTTAAAGGCATCCTGCCGACCGCTTTCAAGGGCCGTATCAACGGCGCCGTGCCCCGTAAGCACTATACTCTGGAGAAAGGGTTGAATCTTCTTCAGCTTCTCCTGTGTCTCGACACCATCTATCCCCGGCATCTTCAGGTCCACCACCGCAACGTCAAAAGCCTCACCAGCGGCAACCTCCACGGCCTCCTCCCCTGAAAAGGTAGCCTTTACCATGAAACCCTCCCGCAAAAGGCGTTTTGAAAGGTATTCAACAAGGGTCTCCTCATCATCGATCAGCAGGACTCTAATGTCGGGTTTTTCGTTCATTGACAGCTCCTTATCTTTGGTTGGAATTTAGACGGGAAGTTCGAAAAAGACAGACCAGTAGATTTTTTCTGTACTCTTCAGGCGGCTATTTGTCAACCTTTTTTATGTAACCTCTACCCCTTTTATGTAAGCTGTACCCCCCTCCCCCTGTGACAGGCCCCAGGAGGAGATGCCTTGAGGCCGTTTTTCGGAAAAACAGGTGGAGGCGGGAAAACCCTGTTGCAAAACCGCTACGATATAGTTACAATGTAGCCATTACATAGGTTATCTCTGATTCTCCCAAGTCTATGAATGGAGGAAAGTATTGATGCCAGATAAGATAAGAGGATCTGTGCTGGTTGCAGGCGGAGGGATTGCCGGGATGCAGTCCGCCCTTGATCTGGCCAACTCAGGGTACTACGTCCACCTTGTCGAGGCCTCTTCGGCCATTGGCGGGGTCATGTCTGAATTAGACAAGACCTTTCCCACAAACGACTGCGCCATGTGAATCATCTCCCCCAAACTGGTCGAGGTCGGCCGGCATCTGAACATCAACCTGATAACCAACGCAAGAGTGGAACAGGTTGAGGGATCCAAGGGGAGTTTCAGGGTGAAGGTTCACAGGACCCCCCGGCATATAGACGAATCAAAGTCCACCGCCTGCGGTGACTGCGCCGCGGTGTGCCCGGTGGTACTACCCAGCGAGTACGATTATGGCTTGACCGAGGAAAAGGCCGCCTTCAAGAAGTACTCCCAGGCCATACCCAGCGCATTTGCCATCAGAAAGGGAGACAGGGCCCCCTGCACCCTGGCCTGCCCAGCCGGTCTGAACGTACAGGGATACGTTCAGATGGTAAAGGAAGAGAAGTACAAAGAAGCCCTCAAAATAATCATGGAGGACCTCCCCCTGCCGGGGGTCCTTGGTCGGATCTGCCCCCACGAATGTGAAGATGCCTGCCGCAGGTGTGAAATGGATGAACCGGTGGCCATCCGTGATCTCAAGAGGCTGGCCGCTGATCAGTTTGACGCCAGAGACGTTAAGGTTGCATGCCTCCAGCCCAGAGAGGGCAAAGTGGCGATCATAGGGTCTGGTCCGGCAGGCCTCTCCGCAGCCTACCATCTGGCCAGAAAGGGGATCATGTCCACCATATTCGAGGCACTGCCCAAGGCCGGCGGCATGCTCCGCGTGGGCATACCCGACCATCGCCTCCCCCCGGAGGTGCTGGATCAGGAGATCGAGATCATCACCAGCCTGGGCGTGGAGATCAGGACCAACAGCCCCATAGGCCCGAACCTGACCGTGGACCAGCTCCTTGAGCAAGGGTACAGGGCGGTCTACCTCGCCCTGGGCGCCCATAAGGGTCTCGGCCTTGGCATTATTGGAGAGGAGGCAGATGACGTGCGCCAGGGTGTGGACTTCCTCAGGGAGATAAATCTCACGGGTAAGACCGTGGTGGGAAAAAGGGTGGCCATCATAGGGGGCGGCAACGTGGCCGTTGACGTGTCCCGTTCAGCCCTCCGCCTGGGGGCAGAGGAGGTGACCATTGTTTACCGGCGGACACGTGCGGAAATGCCCGCGTGGGAAGAGGAGATCGAGGCCGCAGAGATGGAGGGGGTCAGGATCACCTATCTATCCGCCCCTGAAGAGGTCCTTACGCAAGATGGCAGAGTGGTGGGACTTCGGCTGAGGCGCATGGAATTGGGGGAGCCCGACTCATCGGGCAGGAGAAGGCCCGTGCCCGTACCCGGGAGTGACTATGAGATGGCCGTTGATCAGGTCATTCCAGCCATTGGACAGAAACCCGACCTCTCCCCACTGAAGGATATTAAGGGGCTGGAATTCACCCGGTGGGGGACGGTCCGGGTGGACCCTGCCACCTATGCCACCGGCCGGGAAGGGATCTTTGCCGGTGGAGACCTGGAGACCGGGCCGGGGGTGGCCATCAACGCAATCGCGGCCGGCCGTGAGGCCGCCTGCTCCATTGTGAGATATATGGACGGCAGGGACCTGGCAGAGGGGAGGGAAACCCTGTTGCAGGAAGACCCGGTATATCGGCCTGTCCCCGAGGCCGACTCTCCTGAACCCAGGGCCCAGATGCCCGAGATCCCCGTAGCGGACAGGGCCGGCAACTTCAGGGAGGTAGCCACGGGCTACGATCGGGAGACCGGCACGAGGGAGGCAGGCCGGTGCCTAAACTGCGGATACTGCTGTGAATGTTTCCAGTGCGTGGAGGCCTGCAAGGCCGGGGCGATCACCATGGAGACACATGGGGAGACGAGGGAAATCATGGAGTTGGACGTAGGTTCCATCATCTTGGCCCCGGGCTTTGAACCCTTTGACCCCTCTATCCTGAAGGGCTATGGTTACGCCAGGCACCCAAATATCGTCACATCAATGGAGTTTGAAAGGATGCTCTCCGCCTCGGGCCCCACCCTAGGTCATCTGGTTAGACCCTCTGACGGGAAAGAACCGAGGAAAATCGCCTGGGTCCAGTGCGTGGGCTCCAGGGATGAAAACCTGTGCGACCACGGCTACTGTTCCTCTGTCTGCTGCATGTACGCCATCAAGGAGGCGGTAATAGCCAAGGAGCATGCGGGGGGGGATCTGGATTGCGCCGTCTTTTACATGGACATGAGGACACACGGCAAGGACTTCGAGCGATACTACAACGACGCGCGGGACAAGACCGGAGTCCGCTTCATACGCTCCAGGGTGCCGGAGATCGAGACCGTGGCGGGAAAGGATGAACTGGTCATCCCATACGTGGGCCAAGACGGGGAACCGGTTCGGGAACCCTTTGACATGGTGGTCCTCTCAGTGGGCCTGGAGACCCCGTCAGAAACCATTGGACTGGCAGAGAGACTCAACATCGATCTTACCGGAGAGAATTTCTGTAACACCCACTCCTTCCATCCTGTGGCAACTTCAAGGGAGGGTATCTACGTGTGTGGCGCCTTCAGCGGCCCAAAGGATATACCCCAGTCGGTCATCGAGGCCAGCTCCGCAGCCGCGGAGGCGGGGGCACTGTTGAGTGGCGCCAGGGACAGCGAGACAGAGACCAGGCAGGTTCCGGAGGAGAGGGTGGTAATCGGGGAGAGGCCCCGTATCGGTGTCTTTGTGTGTCATTGCGGCATAAATATCAGCGGGGTGGTGGATGTCCCCGCTGTGAGGGACTACGCCGCATCCCTTCCCTATGTGACCTACGTGGCCGATAACCTTTACTCCTGCTCCCAGGATACCCAGGAGGCCCTGGCCCGGGTGATCAGAGAGGAGAATCTCAACCGGATCGTGGTTGCCGCCTGCACGCCCAAGACCCATGAACCCCTGTTCCAGGAGACCCTGGTAAACGCGGGGTTGAACAAGTACCTCTTTGAGATGACCAACATCCGGAACCAGGACTCCTGGGTACACAGGGACACCCCTGATCTGGCCACGGACAAGGCCAGGGATCTGGTCCGCATGGCCGTGGCCAAGGTGGCCCTCATGGAGCCCCTCAAGGAAACCGAACTGGGCATTGATCAGCGGGCCCTGGTGGTAGGGGGGGGCATCTCAGGTCTTACCGCTGCCAGGAGCCTTGCCGGGCAGGGTTATGAGGTCTCCCTTGTGGAGAGGTCTTCCTTCCTTGGAGGCCAGGCCCGCTCCCTTTTCAGGACCTGGAAGGGGGAGGATGTTCAGGAGCATCTTGCGGACCTGATAAGATCGGTGGAATCAGACGCCCGGATCAGTGTCCATCTGGATACGGAGCTAAAGGGTGTCGAGGGATTTGTGGGGAATTTCAAGACCACCCTGATCACCGGCGAGGGGGAGGAGCAGGTGGAGCACGGGGTGGCTGTACTCGCCACCGGCGCCAGAGAGGCGAGACCGGAGGAGTACCTCTACGGAGAGGACCCCAAGGTAATTACCCATCTGGAGCTGGATCAGACCTTCTTAGGGGACGATCCCGGCCTGAAAGAGATAAGGACCGCCGCATTCATCCAGTGCGTGGGATCAAGGGAACCACAAAGGCCCTACTGCTCCAGGGTGTGCTGCACCCACTCCATTGAAAGCGCCATTCACCTGAAGAGGCTCAACCCCCGCATGAAGGTCTACATCCTTTACCGGGATATCCGCACATATGGTGAGAGGGAGAGGCTCTACAGGGAGGCCCGGCTCAGGGGAGTGGTATTTATCCCGTTCTCAGTGGATGAAAAACCAAAGGTCATACAGGAAGAAGACGGCCTGAAGATCGAGATGAGAGATAGCTTCCTGGGTGAAAGGATCGTGTTCAGGACCGATCTTCTGGTGCTGGCATCGGCCATTGTACCTTACGGGGATGAGAAGCTGGCCCAGATGTTCAAGGTGCCCATGAACGAAGACGGGTTCTTTGTGGAGGCACACGCCAAGTTGGGGCCCTCTGATTTTGCCACAGACGGGGTGTTTCTCTGCGGCATGAACCACTATCCCAAGCCCATAGATGAATCCGTTGCCCAGGCCCTTGCCGCCTCCTCCCGGGCCGTTACCCTGCTTTCCAGGAAAACGGTACAGATGAGCGGCACGGTTGCCCAGGCAGATCCGGTCCTGTGCAGCCGGTGCGGGGTCTGTGTGGCTGTCTGTCCCTACCAGGCCCCCAGGGCCGTGGAGGAAGGCCCCTTTGCAGGAAGGATGGAGATAAACCCGGCCCTTTGCAAGGGGTGCGGTCTCTGCGTGGCCTCCTGCAGGTCCGGGGCCCTTAATCTCAGGGGATTCGGGGAAGATCAGATCATGGCCATGATCAGCGAGATGTAGGGTTGGGGGATTGAGGGATCACAGTTACCAATTAAATCTTATGCAAATCCACCAGGAGCCGATAAGAAGCACCCAAAATTTTTCATTGTTTTTCTTTGCGAGCTTTGCGGCTTTGCGCGATACCTTTATAGTTCCGGCTCGTCTGCCTATGGCGGCTTGTCCGGGTTTGGAATTTAGGGATTAGGGAACAGAGGTTGGAGGAGTACGATGGCAGTAGTTGATCTGGATCGGGGTGATCCTGATTTTATAAGAGGGCTGGCAAAAGAGCCGGGGGGTGAAGAGATAGAGGCGTGTTTTACCTGCCGCACCTGTGTGGCGAGCTGCCCCATATGGGCGGTAAACAGGGAGTTCAACCCTGCCAGGATAATCCGCATGGCCGTTTACGGGCTCAGGGAGGAGATCCTCACGAGCGATTTCATCTGGCTCTGCTCGTCCTGTTACGCCTGCCAGGAGAGGTGCCCCCAGGGCGTGAGCATAACCGATTTCATGACCCTGCTCAAAAACATGGCCGCCAGGGAGGGACACGCACCTTCAGGGATCAGGGCCCAGTTGAAGCTGGTCAAGGGTGAGGGCCGCATCTACCCCATAGA
>DREN01000144.1 GCA_011051075.1 Deltaproteobacteria bacterium
ATCCACTATTGCCGGGATGGGCATGGTCATGGAGGACATGATGATGGGTGTAGCGAGATCAACGCCTAAAACAGAGCCGGCGGTCTCGGCCTCCACCCCGTCAATACACCTCTGCCTGATGGTGTATTGGTCAAGGACGCTGCGGTTGTTGGAGAGGACAAACTCCGTCTCCACCCCGTCTAACAGCCAGCCGATGTCACGGGTTCTGATTTCAGCCTCACCCTTTTGGTAGATCTCCGTCAATTCCATCTTCCTCTCCTCCACACTCACATATGGCAGGTCCAATGCCCGATCCCTGCCGGGGTTAACTACCTGTCAAACATCTTCCTGTACCGGCCGTAACCCTCCCGTTCAAGATCTTCCTTCCTGATAAAGCGGAGGGAGGCGGAGTTTATGCAGTAGCGGAGGCCCGTGGGTGGAGGCCCGTCAGGGAACAGGTGCCCGAGATGAGAATCTCCGTGCCTGCTGCGAACCTCCGTTCTCCTCATGAAGAGGCTCTTATCCTCCTTCTCGACGATATTTCCCGGGTCAAGGGGCTTTGTGAAGCTGGGCCATCCCGTGCCGGAGTCATACTTGTCCATGGAGCTAAAAAGGGGCTCCCCTGAGACGATATCCACGTAGATCCCCTCCTCCTTGTTGTCCCAGTATTCATTGGCAAAGGGCTGTTCCGTGGCATCTTCCCGGGTCACTCTGTACTGCAGGGGGGTCAGTTTCTTTCTCAGTTCCTCTTCAGACGGTTTCTTGCGTGTCCTGTTATGATCCCTGGATTCTTCAGGGAGAATTTTCCCCTTCCATACCTCTGTCAAGTACCGATCACGACCGGAGCCGCGTCTGTACTGCTTATATCCCATGGAATTTTTTCTGTAGTAGTCCTGGTGATAGTCTTCGGCCGGGTAGAATGTGGAGGCCTTCCTGATGTCCGTGACAATGGGCCTATGGTATATGCCGGAGCTTTCAAGTTCGGCCTTTGCCTTTTGCGCCAGGATCCTCTGCCCTTCGTTGTGGTAGAAAATCATTGTCCTGTACTGTGAGCCCCTGTCCACAAATTGCCCACCGGGATCCGTAGGATCGATCTGCCTCCAGAAAACCTCAAGGAGCTCCCCATAGCCTGTCCTGGAAGGGTCAAAAGTCACCTGGACCGCCTCCACATGCCCGGTCCGTCCACTTGAAACTTCCTCATATGTCGGGTCCTTTTCATGTCCGCCCGTATAACCTGATATAACATCCACCACCCCTTCAAGTTCCTCAAAGGGATGCTCCATGCACCAGAAACAGCCTCCGGCAAAGGTGGCCTTTTCAAGGCCTGTCCCTGCATCAGCATGCCCCTGCATCAGGACAACGGCGGGCAACAGAAAGATGAATTGACTGTTTATTTCAAATATGTTGAACCCCCTTTTACTTAACCCGCCAGGCCGGAAAAGTGTCTATTTATCCCGCTTGTATAGAGTTCCAGATAAAGATTTTGGACTGCGTTATCGGTCGGAATCGTCGACGACGTACGAGGGGTACGACTTACTCCGATTCCTCCCTCTGGCCTTGCCAAAATCATTATCTGGAACTCTATAGCAGGGCGATGAGTCCCGCATAGGCGGGATGACCAAAAAGCCTGAACTTATGGAGATACCGGTATATTTATGACTCCAAAATATCAAATAAGGAACACAACCGGGAATCGGGCTAATCACGAAGACGCGCGTATAGCTCACGGCTGAATAAGAGAAATTCACTTGCTTCCCTTTTCCTAGGCCTGAGCAGATCAACAGAAATGTCGTCGCGGATACGTCCAGGGTCCTTACCCATGACAAGGATTCTGTCCGCCAGGGTGATCGCTTCATTCACGTCGTGCGTCACAAAAAGGACCGTGTGAGACAATTTTTCCCAAAGCGAGAGGAGGAGGTTTTGCATTTCTTCACGTGTCTGAGCATCGAGAGAGGCAAAGGGTTCGTCCATGAGAAGCACCTTGGGCTTAAGGATGAGGACCCTTGCCAGGGCCACCCGTTGTTTCATGCCACCTGAGATCTCCCGTGGGAGGTAGTCCCTGAACTCGCTTAAGCCCACAAGGGAAAGAAAACGTTCTATTTCCTCCTCAGAGGCCTTTTTTTCCGTTGTGCGGCCCTTTAAACCAAAGGCGATGTTTTCCTTTACCGTGAGCCATGGAAAGAGCGTATCCTCTTGGAACACCACGCAGCGGTCAGGCCCCGGTTTTGATACTCCTTTGCCATTTAGAAGGATGGCTCCCGAACTCGGGGCTATAAAACCACCCAATATGTTCAAGAGCGTGGATTTGCCGCAACCGCTGCGGCCGAAGATACAGATCATCTCTCCGCCCTTTACACTGAAGTCGATTTCATCCAAAACGGTGACAAAGGCATTATTGATATTAAAGACCTTCCTCAGATTTCTGATTTCAAGGATTGTCTCCCTTGGTTCGGGTTGAAACCTGGATATGGCTTTTAGTTTAGGTTTCACGTCATCCTTCTGGCGCTCTTAAAACAGACCCTGAGTGATGTCTTCAGGAGTTGATCGCCCACTCTCCCTATTACTGCAATAATAATGATTCCCAGCACGATGATGTCTATACGTCCCAACATACGGGCATCCATAATGAGCGCTCCAAGGCCATTGGGAACCCCTGTCAGTTCACCCAGAACAAGGTAAGCCCACGAGATACCGAGGCCCAGGCGCAGTCCGGTCATGATGTGAGGCATGGCCCCGGGGAGCAGTATGGCAAAGGTTCCCCGCAATCTTTTCACGCCCATCATTGCTCCTGCCTGGAGGAGAAGGGGATTGATCTGCCTAGCGCCTGCCGCGGCATTGAGGTAGATGGGAAAAAAGGCGGCCAGGGCCACCAAAAATACCGTTGTCTTGATACCGATCCCAAACCAGATCATGGCCAACGGGAGCCAGCTAATGCCGGGAACCGCTCTCAAGCCGTTAATGGTCGTGCCCATGAGCCTCTGCACCACGGATATCCGCCCTGATATGATCCCCAAAGGCAGCCCCAGGATTACGGCGAGTGCAAAGCCCATTGCAACCCTCATGAGGCTTGCCACTGCATCGTCCAGGAACCGGCCTGCGTATGGCGCTTCGCCCGGGTTACCGAGGATATAGTTGTAACTGGTTTTTCCGATTTCCGCGGGATGCGGCATCAGGTATGTGGGGATCATCCCTGTTTCACTGACCATAAACCACAAAAGAATAAATCCCAGCGGGATGATCCAGGGCAGTATTCGAAATGCCGAACGCGGGGTTTGAAATTCGGAATTATCCGTTTGAACGGTTCTCTTTTTCATCAGTTGGAACTTTGCTTTTCAGTCGTCCGGTTCTGGCCTTCCTTCACCTTCCTCACAAAAGAGAGATCAAAAAGCTTTTCATAATCGGGCTGCTTTTCTATAACCCCCAGGGCCTGCATCCGCTCCCCCAGTGCCCTGGTCTTCCGAACAAATGATTCATCCATCTCCCAGGCCAGTTCCATGTTGGGAGCAGCCTCTTGAAGGATGTCCGGCGGAGTTCCGAATGTTGACGCCTTTTTAAGCCATTCAGCCCTGTGGGAGTTCAGGTATTGTGTTGCCCTGGCGTGGGCCATAACAAGCTGATAAACAAGCCCGGGGTTTTTCTCAATGGTCTTCCGCTTTACTAACATCCCAGCATTTATGGTGCCAATGGACTCTCCAAAGTAGGGATAGGAGAGGATTTTTCCATAACCCTGGTGAACGGCAAGGGTTGGGAAAGGTTCTCCGGAAAGAAAGGCATCAATGCCGCCTCGGGCCAACGCCATTCCCATATCAAAAAAATCCACCCGGGTGAGACGAACATCCTTATCAGGTGACAGGCCGTTCCTTGTGAGGACTTCTCTCAGGAGTATCTCGTGCATGGTGCCGGGGACGTACCCGATTTTTTTCCCCCTAAGGTCCTTGATGGTTTTTACGGGGCCGTTTTTTTTCACTACCAGGGCCGAACACTTGTTACAGAGGGCCGCCACTAAGACCACAGGCTGTCCTCTGGATGCGGAGTGAATAGCATGGGCCAGGGTGGTGCCGCACATGTCCAGACTCCCTGCAAGCAGGGCCATTTTCTGGTCGGCAGGATTCGTAAACGAAAACACAGACACCTTCTGTCCCGGTGACGTGAATTTCTGATAATAAAAAGGCTGGATGGTCTGTGCCGTCTTCCACGTCCCTACCTTTGTTTCCCCTGCCCAGGAAGGAATAGCAATACTTGCAGTCAAAATAAAAACAAAGAAATAGCACAACAGAATCAAATGAGAACGAATTTTCATGTTTCTACCCCTATTCTTACACAGCATGCTGTGTTGACATACGCTTCCCGTTCGTTTTCATTGCAAAACAGTTGGAGGAAAACCCCGGATCCCAACCTGTTTCTCTGTGCATTCTTCGTGCATCAAGGATACCTGAGCCCCTGCTCTTGCCGGTATCCGGCTGATTATCTCTCGGGCTCGAGCCCACCTCCGGGAACAACAGGTTTGCTCCTGCGATGAGTGAAAGGCTGTTCGGCTCATGGGTGCAGTGGGCCTTCGGCACATCTGCCATGACCAGGCGGCTCACAGCCACCATGCGGGCCAGTTCCAGCTCGCTCACCATGCCGAGATGTTCCATGGGAGAACCAGGGAAATTAATTCGCCGCATCACCCCGCTGTATGTCGCTCCGTACATTTTTGCCAGAAGCATCAGGTCTACAATCTCCTCCGGTGCATGTTCCGGCCCAACCGGTTCTACGCAGTTCATCCAGAGAAGCCCGACATCCTTCAACACTTCAATGGTGTGTATCCTCTTGTCGCGCTTAAAAGGGGTGTCTCTTCCTTCACCCAGACGGAGAGCGTGATAGGCCCCCACAAACCCGGCATCAAGGAGCTTCTCCCCCTCCCGGTGGTTAATGTCTCTCGTGTTCGCCACCAGGGGTGTTGAAACGGCGTTTTTTAATAATTCCCCCACTTCCAGCAGCCGTTCAAAGGAGTAGGTGCCAGTGGTCATCAGGTTCAATGCATCGGCCCCACCTGACTCAGCCAACCCGGCCCATCTCAGGATTTCATCATCACGGAACTCAACCTTTTCCTTGAATATATCTGCCTTAACCGTAAGGGAACAGAAGCTGCAGTTAAAGGGGCAGGCTTCCACATTGATGCCTATATGGAAATGATTTTCTCCTTTTCCATTAAACTGTTCCCTGGAGAGCCTGTCGGCTGTGTGCATCAGGGCACTGACTTCTGGTGAATGGACGTCAAGCTGCATCAGGGCCAGGGCATCGTCTCGATCGATTCCCTGGTTATCACCGCCTTTTCTAAGAATATCTGCAATATTGTGTGCGATCTTCCAACTCATAGATACCACATCCCTTACTTCTTTAGATCACCCACAGCCTTTGGTCCCCATGTCCCGGACTCGTAGGGGAAAAGGATTTCAGCGCGATCAACACAAGTTTCGCATCCCTTCAAAACGGGGGTCAGAAAGGCCCAGCAGAGTTCCACCCCGTCCTGCCGCCAGAACAGCATATGATCCCCCAACATAACATCTAAGAGAACCTTTTCGTAGGCATCCGGCAAAGGACCTGTATGGTCCTGGTTATAATTAAAATCCATTGTCACCGGTCTTAAACAGACCCTGGGCCCTGGGTTTTTTGTCTGAAAGGTGATGGAGATCTTTTCATCCGGGTAGATGCCCAGTATCAGTCGGTTGGGGGTGATCTGCTCTCCGAGGGTCTGGCGAAACATGGAGTGGGGGACCTCTTTGAAGCGGATAACTATTTCGGTACGTTTTTCGGCCAGCCTTTTTCCCGATGTGAGGAAGAAGGGCACACCCTGCCAGCGCCAGTTGTCCATAAAGATCTTCATGGTGGCAAAGGTGGGTGTCAAGGACTGGGGATCGACGCCCTGCTCGTCCCTGTAGGCAGGGACCCTTTTCCCCTCAACGGTCCCTGCTCCGTACTGGCCAAGCACCAGGTGATCCTGAAGACGGCTGATGGGAAATGGCCTTATGGCCCTGTATACCTTGACCTTTTCGTCCCGTACTCTGTCGGCCTCAAACTGGGAAGGGGGGTCCATGGCGGTCAGGGCCAGGAGCTGCATCATGTGGTTCTGAAACATATCCCTCAAGACCCCCGCCTGTTCGTAGTATCCAGCCCTATGTTCCACGCCGAGGGTTTCAGCAGCGGTTATGCTTACGCTATCAATGTATCTCCTGTTCCAGAGTGGTTCAAATATGGCGTTGGCAAAACGGAACATGAGGATGTTCTGGACGGTTTCCTTGGCCAGGTAATGATCGATCCTGAATATCTGATGCTCCTTGAAGTGCTTGTGCAGGGACCGGTCCAGATCAATGGCCGTGTCCAGATCACGACCGAAAGGTTTTTCTACGACTATTCTTGCCCAACCGTTTCCCTCTCGGTTTTCTGTTGATAAACCGGCCTTGCCAATCATCTCGGCGGCTGATTTATAGAGAGAGGGTGGTATGGCGAGATAAAAGACCCTGTTCCATTCAGTGCCGTGTTTTTTGTTCAGCTCCTTGAGAGAGTCGGCCAATGATTGGAAAGAAGCGAGCTCACCATAGTCAACCCTCCGATAGTAGAGCGATCGGGAAAAGATCTGCCATTTCCTGTCATCCAGGATTCCCGCAGTCTTCAAGGCATTCCGCATCTTCTCTCTGAACTCCCGGTCGCTCAGCCTGGTGCGGGCGCATCCTACAACAAGAAAGGAGTCGGACAGACCATTGTTGAGGTATAGACTAAAGAGGGCCGGGACGATCTTTCTCGCGGTCAGATCGCCCGAGGCGCCCACGATAACAATCATACCCGGGTCCGCAATCCCTTCCATGAGGCAGGACTCAGAGGAGATATCCGGGTCTGGGGACTTAGGCCCTACTACCGCAGGGCTGTTTCTTTTTGCCATCGTGTCAGTATTGTCCATAAGGATATTCTTCCATGAGAAAGCCATGCACGGGTGAACATCACAGGTGTTGGTAAACGATATCGTTCACTCCATAGGTCTTTATTTACACCTGCCCCGAACCCTTTGGTTCACCTTCGTATTAGGAGCCATTATTTATTTGCAACTACCGTATGGCCTCCGAACTCCCTTCGAAGGGCCGCCACGACCTTATCTGAAAATGAGTCCCGTACCTGAGAGCGAAACCTGCGCATGAGAGACAGGGCGATCACCGGCGCTGAGACGCCCGTGTCTATTGCCTGCTGAACGGTCCACCTTCCTTCTCCCGAGTCATCCACGTAGCCTCTGATATCAGACAGGTCCCTATCCTTTCCAAAGGCCGACTCCATAAGCTCCAAGAGCCATGAGCGCACCACGCTCCCCTGGTTCCATAGATGTGAGATGGCGCCGTAGTCCAGAGATTCAGCGTAAGGGGATGAGTCCAGGATGTCGAACCCTTCCCCGTAGGCCTGCATCATACCGTACTCAATGCCGTTATGGACCATCTTTACAAAATGTCCTGCGCCCACCTCACCGCAGTAAAGATAGCCCTCTTCAGGGGCCAGGGCTTTCAATGTGGGCTCCAGATACTGATAGGTCGCTCTTTCCCCCCCTATCATCAGACAGTAGCCCACCTTCAGGCCCCAAATGCCTCCGCTGACACCCGCGTCCACAAACCTGATCTCTCTTTCCGCCAGGAAATCGGCACGCCGGATATCGTCCTTATAGTAGGTATTACCCCCGTCAATGACAATGTCACCCGGAGACAGGATCTCTCTGAGTCGGACAATATGGTCATCCACACTGGGGCCTGCGGGGAGCATGATCCAGGTGATGCGCGGCGGAGAAAGATTCTCAACTACCTCGGTGAGTGAATAGGCCCCAAGGGCGCCCTCCTTTACCATCCGATCGGTTTTGTCGGATGTTCGATTGTAGGCCACCACCCGGTGCCCTCCCTGCAGAAGGCGCTTCGCCATATTCATACCCATACGCCCGAGGCCTATCATGGCTATCTCCATCTTTTCTCCTTCCTTGAAAATTTTTCGACCTGTGCGGTTACCTTTAGTCCGTGGGGGCCTCCCGCCACGGGCGGGATAGATCCCCTATCCACAATTGCTGAAGTCAAACCGCACAGTCCGAAATTCTTCAGTGGTTCAAATTCCAGTCGTAAAAAAGGTACTCCATCTCAATGGTGTCCATATGCGCTTTTAGATACGCTGCCTTTTCATCCTGATCCAGGTAAGGGCTCAGGAACCGGAAAATATCACGTTTGTGACCAAAATCCCTCTTATACCAGTTGAATATCTCGGACAGGAGGATCTTATTTTTTTCGGGTAGTATGACTACCTCTGAACTGTTGATGAAGTTCCTCGTGGCGGCATCAAGCTGCTCATCAATGGCATCGGCCTCATAGAAGCGGATGGGGGCACAGGAGCGCGACCCACACACCAGGGCAAAGTGTATCCTCCTGTCCATTGGCTCCACCATGTGGGCGGCACGGGGGTCCCTCCCCTTGAAAACCGCAGTCGTCCGGTACGGGGGCCGGGCGTTGGAACGGAGGATACCGTGCTCAATATCATCAGGGGTAAAGGTGTAGCCCCCTATGTTGTAGCCAATGTGGGTAAAGAAATTGCTGATTTCCCTCACAGACGAGTTGAGTCCCAGTTCCACAACACCCTGGACAACAAGGGTGTTGTAGAGGTTGATCCAGAAGGCCAGCTTTTCCTCCCTGGTCACAAGGCTTTCGAGGTCAAACACCTTGAGATGGGCTGCAGACTCAAGATAGGAGCCATACTCCCGGGACCTTTTCATGGCCTCATAATCCACCCGTCCACGATCCACACTGTAAAACAGGCCCTTAAGCTCACCGATTGAAGACATAAGCTTTGGAGCCAGATCCTTAACGGGCTCAGGGATCACTCCGGGGATCTGATTGAGGGTTTTCACCTCTCTCAACCTGCGGGATTTTCTCCGCCCCAGCCAGTTCAGGGCCTGCCTGTCCTCGTCGTAGTACTCGAAAACCAGGTCGATGAAAAGGGAGGCAGTCCAGCTGAAACTGTCCGAACCGTAACCCTTTCCCGTAATGGAGTCAAAGTATTCGTGGAACCCGAACCGTGCCGGAAGCTGGATCATGTCCTTTTTCATGGCGTCTGATTTTTCCCGGTACCCGTAGCTCTTGAGCCCCTGGGAAAGCATCCAGTTGATGTTGATCCAAACCGGTCCCCGCCAGTAGTTCTTGGGGTCGAATTCGTCCCGGGCCATGTCATAGTTGGGGATGGTGAAACAGTTTCCCTGATGCAGGGCGCAGAAAGATACGGAGTTCAGGCGTTGGTACAACAGCCGGGCCTGGTCCTGATCGGCGGCCACGGCGAATAGGGGCATGAAGCTGGCCGCCGTAGCCGTGGGAAGCTGCTCTTCCGTGATCAGGTCGATGGGATCGAACTGCCCCCGTTCAGGGGACCACATCCTTTCCCTTATGGACCGGGATGCCCGGGCCAGCCACTCCTCCACCTCACCCACGTCCTGGTGAACGATCTTGCCCATCTCAACCAGATCCCTGTTGGCCCTGCACAGGATCGAGTTAAACAATACGTCCTGGACCAGAAAGGGACACTGATGGTAGATCTCTTCTTCATGGTACTGGTTTTTCCTGAAGAGATCCACCAGATAGACATAACGGTCGTAGTCCTGGTCGGTGGGGCGTTGTTCCGCAGGCACACCGTGGGCCAGGTCCTTACGTTCGTAGGGCGGCAATTTGGTCTTGTCAACATGTATATTTTTCAGGGGACGGTCCCAGTTCGGTGAGTTGTCCAGGCCCGATTCCCATGGATGCCGGATATATACGAGTCCCGTTCCTTCAGGATCACGGTGAAGGTACAGGTAGCGGTGAGAGGCCATTAATTTAGGGTACATATCTTTCAGAAAGTCATGGGCCCTCCGCCTGTTTTTAGCATGCTGGTATATGTGCAGGCATGCGGTTGCGTGAAGGGGCGGCATGGTGATCCCGCTTGTGAGCCTGCCGCCCGGCACCTGCCAGAAATCCGGTTCAGGAAAATAGTTTCCCAGGGCCTTAGGGTTGAAAACTATCTGGGGGACCATGCCGTTTTCCCACTGGTGCCTGAAAAGTGATGCGATCTCCCCCATGGCCCGATCCTCATTATAGTGGGCGTACCCTATGGCAATAAACCCCGCATCCCAGTTCCACTGGTGAGGATAAAGGCCCGGGGAGGGCCTTGTGTATCGGCCGGTCCAGTTCCCGTCCAATATCTTCCGGGCCTCTTTCACATAGCCCTTGAACCCTTTTGTGGAGAAAAATTCAAACATATTTTAACCCGGCTGAGCCGGGAACCACCTATTCCCCTTTCACCTTCTTTATGATCTTCGGGATAAAGAACGAAAAGATGAAAAGTCCGATGGAAAAAAAGACCTTGAAGGATAAGAACTCTCCCCAATTGCCGGACGCCCACACCTCTTTGAGCGTCCCTATAAAAAAGGTGAAGATAAAGGTCCCCACTACAATGCCCAGGGCCGTACCGAAAAAATAATCCTTAAAACCCACCTTGGTGAGTCCCATGCCGAAGTTCATGGGCGTGAAGGGGAAATAGACCAGCCGCAGGTAGAGTACCGTGGCAAAACCGTTTCGCTCTATGCCGTCGTCATATTTCTTTAACCTGTCACCGATAAGCGAGGCGGCAAATTCCCTCCCCAGGGTCCGTCCGATGAAGAAGGCGGCGCTTGCCCCGAGCATGGCCCCGATCCACACGTACAGAAAACCCCAGTAGGCCCCGAAAACGGCGGCCCCAAGTCCGGTAAGTAATGTTCCGGGCAAGAACAGGCATACCCCAATGGCGTAAATCAACATATAGAGGACCGGGGCCCAGTGCCCTGCGGTTTCGAGGAAATTACCCAAGGCTTCCGCTGTGAGATAATTCTTAATGGGTGTAAAACGGATCAAGGAAATGGCCAGAACAACAAAGGCAACGAGAATGCCGACCTTTATCAGGGCCCTGCCACGGGTGCCTTCAGGTTGTTTGGATTCAGCATCCATAATATTTTGGGCGTAAGACCAAAGAAGCGCTAAGTTGTTTTATAAACATTCACAGGTTACATTTATGCTGAGCAGGATTGCTCTTAAAGATGAACGTCCAAAATCGAAAAAAAAGGCAATGTCCAACTTCGAATGACAACTTCTTTTAATCTGTTTTAAACTCGTCACAGTTCTGAAAC
The DNA here is from genome assembly GCA_011051075.1 of Deltaproteobacteria bacterium. Taxonomy (GTDB): domain Bacteria; phylum Desulfobacterota; class DSM-4660; order Desulfatiglandales; family Desulfatiglandaceae; genus Desulfacyla. Next base: position 11,165 of record DREN01000144.1, read on the forward strand.
TTACTTCGCCTTGTTTATCCCTCCTACCGGAGGGAAACTAATGGAATAGTGTAACGTAGAAGATCCCGTCTTAACTGCGATAGGATATTGAGTTTTTAAGCAGCTTTTCTTCAAGATGATACGCTTGCTTCGTGATCCCTTTTTCTCATTCGATATTCGATGGTCATTTTTTCTCGCGTTAAACATTCGATGTTGGACGTTC
>DREN01000169.1 GCA_011051075.1 Deltaproteobacteria bacterium
GTGTAAATTTACCTATTTCAAGGCCGTGGACATTAAAAAATGCCCACGGCCTTTTTTTTGTACTGATGATGAGGAATTCCGTGAATATAGTGCTTATAGGATACCGGTGCTGCGGCAAGACAACGGTGGGCAGCCTGCTCTCCCGGGACCTGGGAATGGAATTCCTGGACACGGACCGCCTGATTGAGGAGGAAACGGGCCTGCCGGTTCACTCCTATGTGGCGCAAAAGGGGTGGGGGGCTTTCAGGGCAGTGGAGAGAGGGATAGTGAGAAGCGTCGCCTCAATGGATAAGGCGGTAATTGCCACGGGAGGAGGAGTGGTAACGGACATGGAGAGCGTGAGAGACCTGAAAAAGAACGGCTGGATCGCGTGGCTGATGGCGGATGCCGCTGTTATCAGGGAGAGGATGAGGGACCAGGAGGCGGGGGGCTCGATGCGCCCACCCCTTTCAGGGGTCGACGCCGCAGACGAGGTAGATCAGATCCTTTGGGAGAGAAGGCCTCTTTATGCGCGGGCGAGCGACTGTACCTTCAGTACCGACGGGCATGGCCCTCGGCAGGTGGCCACGGAGATAGTGGCTGCCTTCTCGCGGCAACTCGCAGACCGTCCCGAGGAGAAACAACGTGCCAGGTAATTCCTTTGGACAGGCCTTCAGGGTCACCACCTTCGGCGAATCCCACGGAAAAGGGATCGGAGCGGTCATAGACGGGTGTCCCGCCGGCATCCCTCTTTCAGAGGAGGATTTTGCGCGGGAGATGGAAAGACGCAGACCGGGCCGGGGCCCTGCTGACACGCCCCGATCGGAAGCAGACCGGGTGGAAATCCTGTCAGGGGTCTTTGAGGGTTTAACAACAGGGACACCCATCGCCCTCTTCATACAGAACCACGATGTGAGGAGTGAACCCTATGAGATCCTGCGCAGCCTGTTCAGGCCGGGTCACGCAGACTACACCTACTATAAGAAATACGGCCATTTTGACTTCAGAGGCGGGGGAAGGGCCTCGGCCCGGGAGACCGCGGCAAGGGTCGCCGCGGGGGTGGTGGCGCGAAAGGTCCTCGAGCCGCTCGATACGACCATCAGGGCCTACACCCTGGAGATGGGCGGGGTACGTGCGCAGGAGATCGACCTCCAGACCATCGACACCAACCCCTTCTGCTGTCCTGACAAGGCCGCGGCCAGAAAGATGAGAGAGGTGGTTTCAAAGGAGAAGGAGGAGGGAGACTCGATAGGGGGAATCGTTGAGGTCAGGGTAACCCGATGCCCGGCCGGGCTGGGAGAGCCTGTCTTTGACAAGCTGAGCGCCGATCTGGCCAAGGCGGTCATGTCAGTGGGCGCGGTAAAGGGTGTGGAGATCGGCGCGGGCTTTGAAGCGGCCCGCTTGAGAGGCTCTGAAAACAACGACCCCATAACACCCTCCGGTTTCAGGACGAACCGGTCAGGCGGCATCCTGGGCGGCATCTCAAACGGGGACGACATCGTGCTTCGCGCAGCAATCAAACCGACCCCCTCCATCATGATGGAGCAGGATACAATCGACAGGGAGTCCAGGCCCCGCAAGCTGAAACTGGAGGGACGGTTCGATACCTCTGCGGTGCCCCGTATTGTGCCGGTCCTGGAGGCCATGGTGGCCGTGGTGCTTGCCGATCATCACCTGCGGGCAGGACACGGAACATTGACCTAAGGCGATCGGGGCTGCAACAGGCTTGAGGCGGGAACCGTACGGGTATCGCGCAAAGACGCAAAGGAAAACAATGAAGATTTTAGTGTGCATCCTGTCCGTCCTGGCGGATCTGCACGGTATTTAGAACTGTCTGACAGCAGCGGTGGATAAATTCCATATGGAAAATGTCAGGGAAATCATGAAACTGGAAAAGCGGGTATATGAATCGGTCCCAACAGGAACCCTTACCCGGGTTTATTGGCTCGGACTCTATTTTTTCTGCTGGAGAGGTCCGCCCATAGCCCGCTGATATCAGGCATCAAAGGGCCATGGGCGTCTTGATCGTCCATGGCCCTTTTTTATGGAGTATCCATGAAGGAACAGACGACAACAGGGAGTGGAAAGCATCAGCTTGAACAAGGAGGTATTAAAATGATAGGGAAGGAGATCAGACTGGAGAGGGTTTTCAATCGAGGTTCAGGAAAGGCTGTAATCGTGCCGATGGACCACGGTGTAAGTTCAGGCCCCATCTCGGGGATCACTGACATGAAAAAGGCCATGGTTCAGGTGGCAGACGGAGGGGCGAACGCCGTGGTGGTCCATAAGGGCGTCGTTGCCCGGGGTCATAGAAAGAGCGGACCTGATATGGGGTTGATAGTTCACCTTTCAGGAAGCACCTCCCTCGCCCTGGAACCCAATGCAAAGACACTGGTCTGCACGGTGGAGGAGGCCATTCAGTTAGGGGCGGACGCTGTGTCGGTACACGTGAACATCGGGAACGGTCACGAAAAGGAGATGCTCACCGATCTGGGCAACGTGGCGCACACCGCCTCAAAGTGGGGCATGCCCCTCCTGACCATGATCTACCCGCGCGGCGAGAGGATCAGGGACGAATATGATACCCAGGCCATCAAACATGCGGCCCGCCTTGGCGCCGAGTTAGGCGCTGATATTGTCAAGGTCTCGTACACCGGCGACCCTGATTCCTTCAGGCAGGTGGTGGAGGGATGCAGCATACCTGTTATCATTGCGGGGGGCCCAAAGATGGACTCGGACCGCGCCATCCTTGAGATGGTCAAAGGAGCCATAGATGCGGGCGCGTCCGGGACCTCCATCGGCCGAAACGTATTTCAGCACCATAATCCAACGAAAATAGTGTCGGCTCTCTGTATGATCGTGCACGGGGGCGCCACGGTTGATGAGGCCCTGGAATATCTTGGCGGCAGCGGGGAGGAGAACAGGTGGACCAGCTTAAGGATAGAGGGGAGAGCGGGCCTGCCCTGGCAGGGTACCGAGATGAGATTGACCGCATAGACCGGGAAATCGTGGACCTCCTGAAAGAGAGACAGAACGTTGCGGCCAGGATCGGACAGGTAAAGAGGGAACTCGGTCTTGGGGTCTTGGACCGGGCCAGGGAGGAAGAGGTGCTCAGGCGCGCCACCTCTCTTTGTGGCGAAGATCTACCAGAAGAGGCTGTGAGGAGCATATTTACTGAAATAGTCTCCGCGGCCCGTGCGGTTCAGCAGCCCCCTTCCGTATCTTTTCTAGGTCCTGAAGGCACCTTCTGCAACCAGGCGGCCCTGAATATATTTGGCCATTCAACCACCCTTCGGAGCGCCGATACCATTTCAGAGGTGTTTGACCTGGTGGAAAAAGGTATCTGCGGCCACGGGGTGGTCCCGGTGGAGAACTCCTATGAAGGATCGGTCAACCAGACCCTGGATCTCCTCTACAGGCACGATCTTAAGATAACGGGCGAGGCCTTTTTGCGCATACGGCATCATCTCCTGGGCAGGGCGGACAGTGTGGAAGAGATCAAGGTCCTCTACTCACACCCAATGGCCCTGGGCCAGTGCAGGTCGTGGATCAGGGAAAATCTCCCAAAGGTCTCCCTGAGAGGCGCTGAAAGCACCTCGGCCGCGGCACGGCGGGCGGCCCGCGAGGCCGGAGCCGGTGCCATAGGGAGCAGGACGGCAGGGCTCAGCCTTGGCCTGGATATCCTGGTGGAAAACATAGAGGACTCACCAAACAACATTACCCGGTTCCTGGTCATAGGAAAGGACCGTACATCTGCCACTGGAAGGGATAAGACCTCCCTGGTTTTCACCCTCCGCCATGAACCGGGGGCCCTCCACAGGGCCCTTGAGCCACTGGCCTCCAGGCGTATCAACATGAACAGGATCGAGTCGAGGCCCATGAAGAGGGGGAGCTGGGAGTACCTGTTCTTTGTGGATGTGGAAGGCCATGGAAACGATGACACGGTGAACCAGGCAGTAGGTGAGATGGAAAAGGCCTGCTCGTTTATCAAGACCTTAGGGTCCTATCCCTCGGGGGGCGAACCGTGGGACCAGCAATGAACATTCATGACCCTCAGGTGGGCATCATAGGCGGAACGGGCGGCATGGGCGCATGGTTCGCCGATCTCCTTGAGCAGACCGGTCTCAGGGTTATCCGTGTGGGCCGCAGTACCCCTGTCACCCCGGTTGATGCGGCCCGGCAATGTGACGTGACCGTTGTCTCGGTACCCATCGCAGACACGGTGAGGGTGATACGGGATGTTGCTCCACTCGTCCCTGAAAATAGCCTGCTCATGGACCTGACATCGATAAAGACCGCGCCCATGGGGGCCATGCTGGAATTTTCCAGGTCACAGGTAGTGGGTCTTCACCCTCTGTTCGGGCCTTCTGCGCCCCGGGGAGAGACGGGCCTCCGCATAGTGGTCTGCAGGGGCAGGGGGGCCCGCGGGCTGGACTGGATCAGAAAGGTGCTGAGCACGGCCGGGCTCGTGGTTGTAGAGATGACGGCCCAGGAACACGACCGCGTAATGGGGGTGGTTCAGGGGATCAACCATTTTGTAACCCTTTCTCTGGCCCTGTGCGTGGAACGTTCCGGCATTGACCTGAAAGACCTGATAGACTGCTCCACCCAGACCTTTGCCCGGAGACTTGAGCGTGTCAGGGCTGTCCTGGACCAGCCTGCAGGCCTGTTCGGATCTATTCTCATGGAAAACCCCACTGCGGGGGCCTTCATCGATGAGCACCTGCATGCCGCGGAGGAGGTGGCCCGCACGGTCCGGGACGGAGAGAGGAGGGATTTTGAAGAGATGTTCGCGAGACTGAAGCGCTTTTTTCATCAGCCATACCACACACAGGGAGGAAAAACAGTATGAAGGAGATATGGGTCAACGCGGACCCGTGGGAAAAGGAACTGGTCACCACTGCCCTTGAAAGCGGGGCCGATGCAGTAATCGTCCCCAACGACATGGTTGAGAAGGTGAAGGACTTAGGTATTATCACCGTTGTCTCCCATGAAGGAGGCGACATCAGGTGGGATGAGGATGTGGTGCGCATGGAGATCAACTCTTCAGACGACGAGGATGAGATCGTCAGGCTGAGCCGGAGCATGCGGGTGATCGTGAAGCCCACGGACTGGGAGATCATCCCCCTTGAGAACCTGGTGGCCCGGGCAGGTAATATCTTCCTTGAGGTGAACGACCTTGAGAGCGCCGAGACCGCCCTGACAATCCTTGAAAAGGGTGTTGACGGCATCATAATTGCGGACAGGGACCCCATCAGGGTGAGGGAGATAATCAGCAGGGTCAGGGGAGACGGCGGGACAATGGATCTCACGGAATTCCAGATCACCCACGTCAGGACCCTGAGGATGGGCCACAGGGTATGCGTTGACACCTGCACCATGATGAAACAGGGTGAAGGGGCCCTTGTGGGCAACAGCAGCGGGGGCCTCTTTCTGGTTCATTCGGAAAGTATTGAAAATCCCTACGTGTCTCCAAGGCCCTTCCGTGTGAACGCCGGGCCTGTCCATGCCTATATCATGGCGCCAGGGGGGAGGACCCGCTACCTGTCGGAACTCGGGGCAGGGGACGAAATCCTCGGCGTGGACTGGGAAGGGAGCGCCATGCCCCTCGTTGTAGGACGGGTAAAGGTAGAGCGAAGGCCCCTTATTCTGGTGGAGGCATCCGGCCCGAACGGTCCTGTCACCACCATCCTCCAGAACGCAGAGACCATCCGCCTTGTGACCCCCGAGGGCAAACCCCTTTCAGTGGTGCGGATCAAACCCGGTGACCGGGTTCTCGGCCATGCAGAAGAGGCGGGCAGGCACTTCGGCCACAGGATTGAGGAGACAATCACCGAAAAATGATCTGCATACCCATAATGGCCCGAGACAACGACGACGCCCTCAGGAAAATCGCCGAGGCCGGACCTTTGGCCGATATGCTGGAGATACGGCTTGACGCCATGGAGGCTTTTGATCTCCATGAACTGATCGGGGCGGCCCCCAAACCTGTTATCGTGACCTACCGGTCGAGGAGGGAGGGGGGCCTTGGAAGGGCGGGGTATGGCATTAGGGTTCAACACCTCATGACCGCAGTACACGCCGGCGCGGCCTTTGTGGATGTGGAGTACTCCCTACCCCTGGAGCACCGCTATCGGATCCTGCAGCACAGGGGAGAAACCGGGGTCATTGTTTCGAGGCACTACCCGCGCGGGACCCCCACGGAGAAAAGTCTTAAGGCGCTCCTCAGGGACATGGCGGCCACGGGCGCGGACCTGGTCAAGATAGTGACCATGGCCAGAACGCCCAGGGACGACCTGCGGGTCCTGGGGCTGATACCCGAGGCAGACAGGCTGGGGATCAGGATAATCGCCTTCTGCATGGGGCCTATGGGCCGCATAAGCCGGGTCGCCACTGTCCCAATGGGCGGGTACCTGACATTCGCGTCTCTTGAAAACGGCCAGGAGTCTGCCCCAGGGCAGTTTCCCGCAGGAACCATGAAAGAGATATTTGAGGCCCTTTCTTCGTGATGATCGGCCAGCACACCGTTCTATACGCTGTCCTGGGCAGGCCCATAGCCCATTCCCTGAGCCCGGCCGCGCACAACGCCGCCTTTTCAGCCGCCCGTATCAACGCGGTCTATCTGGCCTTTGAGACCGCTGATGCAGAGGGCGCGCTCAGGGCGATGAGGTGTCTAAACTTAAGGGGGGCAAGCATCACCATCCCCCTCAAGTCCGCGGTGGTGCCGTTCCTGGATGAAATCGATCCCGTGGCACAATCGATCGGGGCAGTAAACACCATCGTCAATGAAAACGGCCTCCTCAGGGGCTTTAACACCGACGCGACCGCCGCGCTGGGCGCCCTTCAGCAGAGGTCCCCGGTTGCGGGGAAGCGCTGCGCCATTATAGGGGCGGGGGGCGCTGCCAGGGCGGTCGGGTTCGCATTGAAACAGGCGGACGCGGACCTGACAATTGTAAACCGGTCCCCTGGGCGCGGAAGGGAGCTTGCCCGGGCACTCGAATCCCCCTTTATCCCCCTGGACAGGCTGGGGGGCCTGAAAGCGGATATCCTTGTCCAGACCACGCCGGTGGGCATGTTTCCCCGTGTGGACCGATCCCCGGTCCCTGAACATATACTGCATAGGGGTATGGTGGTAATGGATATCATTTACAACCCGGCCCAGACCCGGCTCTTGCGAGAGGCGGGGAAGAAAGGCTGCATCACCCTAAGCGGCATGGATATGTTCATCCTCCAGGCCGGTGAGCAGTTCAGGCTGTGGACAGGGGTAGATCCGCCCCTGGGGGTGATGGATCAAGCCGTAAAGGGGGCATTAGAAAGGCAGTATGAAAAGGATTAACCCCATATGTAAGGCAGGGGCCACGGTCAGGATACCGGGATCTAAGAGCATCACCCATCGGGCGATTATTGCCGCGGGTCTGGCAGATGGAACGAGTGTACTCAGGGATTTCCTGGAATGCGAAGACACCCTATACACCATGGGTGCCCTCCGGGAGATGGGGGCAGGAACCGTTATTGAGGGGACCGACCTTGTAATAGAGGGGACAGGCGCGGAGTTTAAGGCCATTCCAGAAAGAAAGACACTTGCCCTGGGCAATTCAGGGACCTCCCTGCGGCTTCTCCTGTCCGTGGTCGCCCTCTGCAGGGGGGAGTTCCTCATCACGGGCACTGAGAGGATGCTCTCAAGGCCCGTGGGACCCCTGGTCCTGGCCCTGAACCAACTGGGAGTGGATGCCACCTGTGTAAAGGGCAACGGGTGCCCCCCCGTGCTCATGAAGGCAGGGGGTATGGCCGGCGGCACGGTCAAAATGAAGGGGGACCAGAGCAGCCAGTTTTTGTCCTCCCTTTTGCTGTCAGGGCCCTACGCTCACAGGGATGTGGAGATAAGGATCACGGGTGAGCTGGTCTCCAGGCCCTACGTGGATATCACCTGTGATGTCATGGAGCGGTTCGGGGTCCACGTGGAGCGTGACGGCTATACACGCTTCAGGGTCCCCTCCGGCACCACCTATATGGCCCGTGACCTTACCGTCCAGGGAGACGCCTCTTCGGCATCGTACTTCTGGGCCGCCGCTGCCGTCACCGGCGGGACCGTGACCACAGAAAACATCGATCCCTTTGCCACGTCCCAGGGAGATATTCAGTTCCTCGAGGTCCTCGAACAGATGGGCTGCGTCGTTGACAGGGGAGCGGACAGGGTGGTCGTTCATGGTGGGGCCCTCACAGGTATCGAAGTGGACATGGGCCATACGCCGGATCTGGTGCCCACCCTGGCGGCAATGGCCCTGTTTGCCGAGGGGAAATCCATAATTAGAAACGTCCCCCACCTGAGACACAAGGAAGGCGACCGGCTCCGTGCGGTGGCCCTTGAATGGGCCAGGCTTGGGGGAAAGGTGGGAGAGCTTTCAGATGGTCTCATCATCCACGGAGGGACCCCCCTCTCGGGATCAGTGGTGCATCCCCACGACGATCACCGGCTGGCCATGAGCCTGGCAGTGGTGGGGCTTCGGTTGCCCGGGATCGTGATAAAGAATAATGCCTGCGTGAACAAGTCCTTCCCCGCTTTCTGGTACCTGTGGGATCGGCTTTGCTAAACCCCCTCTCCGCAGGCCTGCATCCCTTCTCCCCCCTTCTCCGAGTCTCCGCGTCCCCTGACACCTGGCGCCTCAAGGCTGAATGGGTTGAAAAAGGCTTTTTCCATTCCCATACAACCCTGCTATAAAGACATCAGTGTATAACTTTGGCAGGGTTGTTTTATGGATATAACCACATTATTCAGTTTAAACCCTGACCTGTGGGGTGAAAAGGAGATAGACGGTTGCATTATAGAGGCCGTCCCCACGGCGGTTTTCCTTGGAGCGGGCGGGCTCGGACCAGCGGCCCCGCCTGAGGGCGTTATACCCGGGTGGAAATCGCTGATTCGCCGGGTCTATCATATTATCCCCCATGTGCGGGTGAATCCCTATTGTGCGGCATCAATCCTGCGTTTTCACATGTTTCAGGGCTGTCTGCTTCAATCTATCTGCCAAGGAGGTTTCCAGACCCCGGACATTTATGGTTTTCATGATCTCATCCCTCATCCTCTTGATGATATAGAGTTTCAGATAATGGTGCAAGGCCAGAGGGAGGAATCGGAGTAAGTCGTACCCGTAGTACGTCGTCGACGATTCCGACCGATAACGCAGTCCAAAATCTTTATCTGGAAGTCTATAGCGTATTTTGCAATCATAATGATATCAGGATATACATTGGTGGAAAAGATGTCAGGCTTCAGAGATGGTTCAACCCTTCTCAACTACTGCCTTTACCTCTTCGCCGGAAAGGACCTCCTTTTCCTCCAACCGGGCGGCCAATGCGTCCAGGACGGGTCTGTTGTCCTTTAGCAGGATCCTGACCCTCTCGTAGCTCTCCTGCACAATCTCCCTTACCTCTGCGTCTATCTGCCGGGCAGTCTCCTCGCTGTAGTTCTTCTCCTCTCCGTACTCCGTGCTCAGGAACAGGGAGGCCTGTTTCTTTCCAAAGGTAAGGGCCCCTAATTGTTCACTCATCCCGTAGGAGCATACCATACTGCGGGCCAGTTCAGAGGACCGCTCCAGATCGTTCTGCGCTCCGGTGGAAACGTCCCCAAAGACGACCTCCTCGGCCACCCTCCCCCCGAGGAGGACGGCGATCTGGTCGAGGAGTTCATTCCTTGTTGCCAGGAACTTCTCCTTCTCAGGCACCTGGAGGGTGTAGCCAAGGGCCCCTATACCCCTGGGAATGATGGAGACCTTATGAACCGGTTCGCCTCCAGGGACCAGTTCAGCCACCAGGGCATGGCCTGACTCATGGTAGGAGACCCTGTGCTTCTCCTCTGGACTCAGGGTGCTCTTCTTCTTTTCCGGTCCGGCAATAACCCTGTCTATGGCGGCCTCAAAGTCTTGGGTAGTCACCGCGTCCCGGCCCTTGCGCGCCGCCAGGATCGCCGCCTCGTTGGCCACGTTGGCAAGATCGGCCCCCACAAATCCCGGGGTCCTCCTGGCAACTATCTCCAGGTCCACGTCAGGGGCCATTGTGAGGTCTTTGGTATGGATCTTGAGGATCTCCACCCTGCCCCGCAGGTCCGGTTTATCAACCACGATCTGCCGGTCAAAGCGGCCCGGCCTGAGCAGGGCCTTGTCAAGGACCTCGGGACGGTTGGTGGCCGAGAGGACCACCACGCCGTTGCTCGAGTCAAACCCGTCCATCTCCACCAGGAGCTGGTTCAGGGTCTGCTCCCGCTCGTCGTGCCCCCCCATGACAACGGGGCCGCCCCGCTGCCGGCCGATGGCGTCCAGCTCGTCTATGAATATGATGCAGGGGGCCTTCTTCCTGGCCTGCTCAAACAGGTCCCTGACCCGGGCCGCGCCCACCCCAACGAACATCTCGATGAAGTCAGAGCCGCTTATGTTGAAAAATGGCGCCCCGGCCTCGCCGGACACGGCCCGGGCAAGGAGGGTCTTACCCGTGCCCGGGGGACCGGCCAGGAGGACACCTTTTGGCATGCGCCCACCCAGCCGCTGGAACCGGTCGGGGTTGCGCAGGAATTCAATGACCTCCTGGAGTTCCTGCTTGGCCTCGTCAGCGCCGGCCACGTCCTCGAAGGTGATGTTGTGGTCTGTTTCCGCGTGTATATGGGCCTTGTTCTTGCCGATATTCATGAAATTCATCCCCATGCCGCCCATCTTCTTTCCAAGATAGCCCCACAGGAGGAAGATGATGGCAAAGGGGATAATCCAGGAAAAGATGAGGTTGCTCAGAAAGTGGCTTTCAACCGCCGCGCTGTACTTGACGCCCTTCTCGGCAAGGGCCTTTGCCAGTTGATCGTCACGCAGACGCACGGTAATAAAGCGGCGGGGCTTTCCCGTCTTCTGATCCATGAGCTTGAGGGTCCCGGCGATCATGTTCTCTTTTATGATGCATTCTGCTATCTGGCCTGACTGCAGGTACCCCATGAACTGGCTGTAGGGGATCTCCTCCCTCTTCACCTCCATTGCCGACTGAAACATGTATAAAAAGAGCAGCATTATAACGAAGTACCATACGTTGAAAGGCCCCTGCCTCTGCCAGAAACTGCGCTCAGGAGGCTTGTTCACATGAATTTCCGGTTCTTTCTTATTGATCTGAAATTTTGTCTTTTCCATCAGCCCCCCCCGTTCATGTTAAGGTCATTTGAGCCAGTGGTATATCTATAAATACATTCGCGCCTTTGTCAACGTCTACCAGGGAAACGTCAAAGTCAGCTCTAACCCCGCAGCACCGCAGGGATAGGAGCGATTTGCTTTTCCGGTTACCGCATCAAAATCACAAATTACAATCCCGCGCATCGCGGGATCAAA
>DREN01000106.1 GCA_011051075.1 Deltaproteobacteria bacterium
CAGGCGCCGATCCAGATCGCTCGTATGACCGCAGTAGAACCGTCCGCTGGATCGGCTCTGAAGGATGTAAACCCAGAACGGCACAATAACCCCACATCAAAAAGGCCCAGTCTTATAAAAAACCGGGCCTGAGTTTTCTGGCTCCCCGGGACGGACTCGAACCGCCGACTAAGTGGTTAACAGCCACCCGCTCTACCAACTGAGCTACCGAGGAACATCGTTCATACCGACTAAGTGGTTAATCCCGCCACAGGCGGGACTCTACCAATCCCGCTAATGGCGGGATTACCGAGGAACATGCTTTACACCGGTCAAGCCTGTTAGATCCGGCCTGTGCGGGGATTAGTCTATTTCCCATCGGGGATGGGGCCTCCTGCCGAGGGTACAGCCCAAACGACCCATCCGAGACCCAGTGAATTTTTAATATTATCAAAGTTCCGGGTTTCAGTCAACAGATTTTTTCAGCCGCTGAAACCCCGGGGGCAATTTCTTTTCCCTTGACACCCCCGGCGGCCCTTCCATAGACTGACTCCCAAAGGCCAGTCCCTATGGTCCCGAGGACCTGACCTTCGGGGGGGATCTCAGGCCGGTTCAAACCACGACCACGGAAAAGGAGATCAACTATGACCAAGGACCTTGTAGAGCATATCGACCGCCTGATCAGACAGAGGCCCGCCTCTGAACCCGCCCTCACCCCATTTCGTGAACTTGCCCTTCTCATGGCAGAGGCGAAACCCGGGGTAGAACCGGTCGTCCTTGAAAAGGAGGTCGTGCGAATCAAGAAAAACGAGGGCTTTCCACTCTTCCCACGGGAGGACCTTCCCCTGGATTTGGGTGCGGCCTCCGCTCTCTTAAAGAGATTCCTGGAACATCTGAGTTCCATTGACAGGAATGATCGACACGGCCTGAAAAAGGCCCTTGAGAAGACCGAAGCCGCGGACGAATGGTCCATGGCCCTTTTCAAGGCAATTCTGAGTCAGGATGAGAAGGGTTTGTCGTTGCTGGCACAGGATGTTGACCTGGACCACAAGGTCCTCCACTTTCTCGGGCAGACGGCCATGACTCCATCCATCCATGCCCTTCGCGACGCGGTGAAGGCCAGTCTGGACAGGGAAGCATGGGATTACGGCTACTGTCCCCTTTGCGGTTCCCAGCCCGACATGGCCTTTTTCGCAAGGACGGGCAGGAGATACCTGCACTGCGGCCTATGCGGAGAGGAATGGGCCTTTTCCCGGATCAGGTGCCCCTTCTGCGATAACCGGGACCAGGAAAGCTTAGGCTACTTCGAGGCGGAAGGGGAAGAGGGGTTCCGCGTCTACTTCTGCAGGAGATGCAGCAGGTACATAAAGACCATTGACAAAAAGGCCTTTGAAGAGGCTGCGCCTATGGAACTGGAGAACCTGGCCACCATTCATCTGGACCTCTTGGCCGGTGAGAACAACTTCAGGTAGAAGGATCTTTCTGCGTCCCGGTCATACTCATATAGAACCTGATCAGCTCCATCTGATCCCGGCATCCGGACCCGCCATACTGCTCCATGGAAGAGAGGAGTTCCTGTGATATGAGTCTTGCCTCATGGATCCTTCCCGAGCCGGTTAGCTTTCGGAAAAGATAGTCGTATATGGCTGAGCGCGCGGGAAGATTGCTCTCCCTGAATTGGGCCATAGCCTCCTCCCACCTTCCCTGATCCGCTCCATAGGCGATGGCCAGAGACTGGAAAGCGGTTTCATCATACCGGTTTTCATAGGAAATGGTGTAGCCCAGGGACTCCTCCACATATAGCTTGATCCGCCGGGGGCTCACCGGGGCACAGAAGTAGAACGGCTCTATCAGGCCTTTGGACCTGATCCCGTAAAGATGGGCCTCCTCCCCGCCCCTTTCAACTGTCCGGCACAGGCGGGTGCCCCTATATATCCTGGCGCCTATGGTATATTCGTATCGTCGAAAAAACCCTGGGGGATACTGCTTCATCCGCTCGATGGAATGGTTGAGGGTATCATGTGTCTCGCCCGGAAGGCCGAAAACCATTGATACTGCGCAGTCAAGTCCAAATTCTTCACAGGTGTTCAGGGCCCTGATGGTGTCTTCCTCCCGGTAGGAGGCATGGTTCCTCTCAAGCACATGGTCAGAAAAGCTGTCGCAGGTAAGTATGACGGAAAATCCGGCCCGGGTCAGCAGTCGCGCAAAACCGCGATCAAAAGGCCTTGGCAGAAACTGCGAGCTGAAGCTGAACCGCTCGCTGAGACCCTGCTCAACGATTCTCTCAACCAGTTGAGAGCAGTAGCTGAGATTGGGCAGGTTGAACTCCGTATCCACAAAAAAGATATTCCTTACCCCTTCATTTTCCAGGGATGCTCGCCCCAACTCCTCCATAACCTCACCTATCTCTCTGAAGGTAAACTCCCTTCCCTCGATGATCGGCTCAACACAGTAACTGCATCCCTGATTGCAGCCCCTCTTCACCTGCACCGGAAGGCCCATCCTTTCCAAGGCGTACTGGAACTTCCGGTCCCTACCGGAGAGGAGGGCTGCTCCCGAAAACCCATAGGCCTTTCCAGGGTTCACCCGGAATCCGCCGTTCAAACGGGCCAGGCCTGGGATGCGGCCGAGCTTTTCCCTGTCAGGCCAGGCCTCGATGAACCTGAGCAGGGATTCCTCTCCTTGACCCACGATCCCGTACTCAAGGCCCAGGTATTTCAGGATGGCCTCAGGAGATATGGTAAACCCGCCTCCGCCCGCAACAACTGGCATACCCGGGGCATGTTTTTTTATCAGTCCTGCGATTTCCCTCACGTCCGGCAGGAAATAAAAGGTCCTGTACTCGCCGTCCCCGTAGTCCCCATAGGCCTCACAGGACATGCAGGTGTCAATGTTCCTTATGCCCAGCCCAACCACCTGAGGTCTGGTCCTCTCCAGTATCTCTGACAGATTGGACTTCAGGTCAGGTCCGGGCAGGAAAGGATACTCAAGCGTCACCTGATGTCCATGTTCCCTGAGATAAGATGCTATCAGGTCCAGTCCAAAGGGATAGACCTGTTTAATAAGGTAGTATCTGTCCACGTAAAGGAGTAAGACTCTGGCATTTTTCACGATCTGTCCTCCCGTAAACGGGTCTCAGGTGAAGTTACTGTTCTCTTATTAGCACCAAAGCCTACCCCTGTTCAAGCCGGGAATCGGCTGGACCGCGGTTCTCCCTTTGAGGTGACTGCCCGGGAGTTGGGACTTCCAATACCGACTTCGTTGTTGCAATACGGCATAAATACAGCCAGGACCTTTGGTAAGACGAAGAAGTGGAGGTAGGATGCCGCTCACACCGGCTCTACCACAGATCAACCCCATCCTTGACCGGTCTGTGGGCTTAGGCCCACGTGGGAAGCTCTGTTTGATTAAGGGGATTCCAGTTAAAATAGAAGGAGGGAGAGCTTATGTCATTATTGATATATCCAACTATTTGATTTTCAAGCAAAAAAAATCTTGACAAGGCTTTTTGTGAGGGTGTTTAATCACGAGTCAAGGTATCCAGCCCGCTAAACCGTGTAAATTTAGGGACGTTACTCATCAACCAAACTCTGAAATTTCACTGGCCCAGCTAACCGTATAACCTACCACGTTCAGTGGTGTCGTCATGTGGATTCACGTCCGGGACTTGGACGCCTGGCTTCATGTCCCCCGTTTAACCTTGAACCTCAACATAAGGAAAGGAGGAGGTATGAACGTTACACGCCGTGATTTTTTCAAGATCACAGGGGCCTCTGCCGCAGGCATTGCGGTCATGGGTCTCGGGCTCGATTTGAAGCCGTTCAAATCCCATGCCCAGACCTTAAAACTCCGCTTTGCCAAAGAGACGACGAGCATCTGCTGTTACTGTGCCGTAGGGTGCGGTATTATCTGCAGCACCGGCGAGGCAGGGGCAGGAAAGATTATCAACATTGAGGGTGATCCGGATCACCCGGTCAACGAGGGGGCACTCTGTGCCAAGGGAGCGGCCCTGAGCCAGTTGGCCAACAACGAAAACAGGCTCACCACGCCCCTCTACCGTGCCCCTTACAGCACCAAGTGGCAGAAGGTATCCTGGGACTGGGCCCTGTGGACCATCGCCAAGAGGGTCAAGAACAGTCGGGAAGCCAGTTTTGAGCACAAAAACGCCAAGGGTCAGGTGGTCAACCGCACAAACGGCATAGCAAACGTGGGAAGTGCGGCCCTTGACAACGAGGAGTGCTGGCTCATTCAGGCCCTGATGCGGTCCCTTGGTCTGGTCTATATCGAACACCAGGCCCGTATCTGACACAGCGCCACTGTTGCGGCTCTGGCAGAGTCGTTCGGACGCGGCGCAATGACAAACCACTGGATCGACATCCGAAACAGTGACTGTATCCTCATCATGGGTTCCAATGCGGCTGAGAATCATCCGATCTCCTTCAAATGGGTGAACGAGGCCATGAAGCGTGGGGCCAAGCTTATCAGCGTTGATCCCCGCTTTACCCGCACATCCTCCAAGGCCGACTTTTACACCGCCCTCAGGTCTGGCACCGATATCGCCTTCCTCGGAGGGATGATCAAGTACATCCTGGATAACGACAAGTACTTCAAGGAGTATGTGGCGGAGTACACCAACGCCTCATTTATCCTGGCCGACACCTATGACTTCAAAGACGGCCTGTTCTCGGGTTACGATCCAGAGAAGAGGAAGTACGACAAGAGCAAATGGGCCTTTAAAAAGGACGCCAACGGGGTCTCCAAGAGGGATCGCACATTACAGGACCCCCGTTGCGTGTTTCAAATGATCAAGAAGCACTACAGCCGTTATGACCTGAACACGGTCTCGGCCATCACAGGCACCCCGAAAGAGGACCTGGCAAAGGTGTACGAGATGTATGCCTCCACCGGCCGGAAGGGAAAGGCCGGGACCATCATGTACGCCATGGGCTGGACCCAGCACACCGTGGGGGTCCAGAACATCAGGACCATGGCCATTATTCAGCTCCTCCTCGGTAATATGGGCGTGGCAGGGGGCGGGGTCAACGCCCTGAGGGGTGAATCCAACGTTCAGGGATCCACCGACCACTGTATCCTCTACCATATCTGGCCGGGCTACCTGAAAACACCCAAGGCATCCCTTCCCACCCTGGAGGCCTATAACAAGAAGTACACCCCCAAGACCAACGATCCCCTGAGCGCCAACTGGTGGGGCAACTACCCCAAGTACAGCGTAAGCCTGCTCAAATCGTTCTTCGGGGACAAGGCCACCGCGGCCAACGATTTCGGGTACAACTGGCTGCCCAAATTAGATGACGGCAAGGCCTACACATGGCTTGACCTCTTTGACGCCATGTACAGGGGTGAGTTCACCGGTTTCTTCGCGTGGGGCCAGAATCCGGCCGGCTCCGGGGCCAACTCCAACAAGACCAGGGAGGCCCTTACAAAGTTAGACTGGATGGTCAATGTAAACATATTTGACAACGAGACCGGTTCCTTCTGGAAAGGTCCGGGCATGGATCCAAGGAAGGTAAAGACCGAGGTATTCATGCTCCCCTGCGCGGTCTCAGTGGAAAAGGAGGGCTCCATCACCAACAGCGGCCGCTGGATGCAGTGGCGTTATAAGGCGGCCAATCCGCCGGATCAGGCCTGGCCCGATGGACAGATACTCATAAGACTGGGAAAGACCTTGAAGTATCTGTACAAGAAGGACAAGAACGCCGTGTTTCCCGAGCCCATTCTCAACCTGAAGTGGGATTACACCACCCACGGGGAGTTTGATCCCCACAAGATGGCCAAGGAGATCAACGGCTATTTCCTTAGGGACGTTACGGTCAAGGGAAAGCATTTCAAGAAGGGCGACCTGGTACCGAGCTTTGCCTATCTCCAGGCCGACGGCTCTACGAGCAGCGCCAACTGGCTCTACTGCAACTCCTATACGGCCAAGGGAAACATGGCGGCCAGACGCAAACGGGAGAAGTCGGGCATAGGGCTGAACCTGGAATGGGCCTGGTGCTGGCCTGTCAACCGGCGGATTATCTACAACCGGGCCTCTGTTGACAAGTACGGAAAGCCCTGGGACAGGGAACATCCGGTCATCGCCTGGGACCCGGGGGCAAAGGGTGGAAAAGGCGGCTGGGTGGGCGACGTCCCGGACGGTGGATGGCCTCCCATGCTCAACCCGGACGGTACCCCCAACCCCAAGACCAAGTATCCATTTATCATGAAGCCTGAGGGGCACGCACATGTGTTCGGTCCGGGAAGGGCGGACGGGCCTTTCTCAGAACACTACGAACCCATAGAGTGTCCTGTGGAGAAGAACCCCCTGTCCAGCCAGCTTGTCAGTCCTGTGGCACCCCTTTACAGCACGAAGATGGATATCTACAAGTCGTGCGATCCCAAGTATCCTATTGTGGGTACCACCTACAGGGTGTGCGAACACTGGCAGACCGGTGTCATGACCCGCTGGCAGCCGTGGCTCCTTGAGGCCGAACCCCAGCTCTTTGTGGAGATGAGCAAGGAACTGGCCAAGCTCAAGGGGATCAAGAACGGCGACAAGGTGGTGGTGGAATCGGCCCGAGGAAAGGTGGAGGCCGTGGCAGTGGTAACCATCCGCCTGAGGCCGTTTATGATCGAGGGTAACACGGTCCACGAGGTAGGTCTCCCGTACCATTTCGGGTGGGTACACCCGAAGAACGGCGGTGATTCGGCCAATATCCTGACCCCGTCTACCGGTGATCCCAACACCAGGATTCCCGAAACCAAGGCCTTCATGGTCAATGTGAGGAAGGCGTAAAGGAGATGATCTGATGAGCGGAAAAGCGTTTTTCATAAATACTACACTGTGTACTGCATGTAGGGGCTGTCAGATTGCCTGCAAGCAGTGGAATCAGTTGCCGGCGACAGAGACCCACAACTGGGGAAGCATGCAAAACCCCAGGGACCTGTCCTTTGACACTTACAAGGTGGTCCGATTCCAGGAGCACATGGGTTCGGACAACAAGCCGGTGTGGTACTTTTTTCCTGACCAGTGCAGGCATTGTGTAGAGCCCCCCTGCAAGGAGGCCTCTGAAGACGATGCCCCCGGCGGGATCATCATCGACGGCCAGACCGGCGCGGTACTCTATACGGACAAACTGAAAAAAATGAAGGCCGAGGATGTCATCGAGGCCTGTCCCTTCGACATCCCCCGGGCCCAGAAGGGTACGGGGTACCTGTCCAAGTGCACCATGTGTGTAGACAGGGTCCATAACGGGCTGCTCCCGGCCTGCGTAAAGACCTGCCCCACCGGAGCAATGAACTTCGGAGACAGGGACAAGATGGTGGCCCTGGCCAAGGAGAGCCTTGCCGCTGCCAAGGCCAGGTTCCCCAAGGCCACACTGACCGGGCTCGAAGACCTGAGGGTGTTCTACCTCCTCTCTGCTGAGCCCAAGAAGTACTACACCTATGCCAAGGTGGACGTCCTTCCGGGCGGCATGGACAGAAAAACAGCCCTGAGGAAGATCGGAAGATCGCTCAAGGGCCTTTCGAGGGAATGGCAGATCATGAACAAGCTGGCCAGTTAGTTCAAGGCAAGGTCAAAAAAACAATCTATGGAGGGAAAAAGGGACACCATCAGCTTGTGTCCCTTTTTTCTTGACAAAAACATTTTTTTTAGTCATAGAACGGGCCGGCTTCCGATAGTCCTTCCCGGGGTGAAGACCTCTCAAAGAACCCGGGCCATGAGAGCTTATCGTTATCCGCTGAGAGGGAAAACAGAAGGGTCAAAAGAGGGCGTTTTCCAAAGACGCCAAGGCCATTAACCAACATCAGGGAGGTGCCGAATGAAAGAGGAAAAGGAGTTTTACGAAAGACTGGAAAAGAAGGGGGTCTCACGAAGGGACTTCATGAAGTTCTGTGGTATGCTTACCGCTACCATGGGCCTTTCTTCCTCGTTTATCCCCAAAGTGGCTGAGGTGTTTGCAGCGCCCAAACAGCGGCCGCCGGTGGTCTGGCTGCACTTTGCCGAGTGCACCGGCTGTTCAGAGGCCACATTACGGACCATGTACCCGTGGATCGATGAACTTCTCCTCGGAGTAATCGATATGGAGTACCATGAGACCATCATGGCCGCATCGGGTCATCAGGCCGAAGACGTCCTTCACTCGGCCGTCAAGAAGTATAACGGCAAGTTTATCTGCGTGGTGGAAGGGGCCATCGCCACCAAGTACAACGGGGCCTACGGCAAGATCGCGGGTCGGACCTTCTTAGAGATCGCAAAGGATGTATGCCCCAAGGCCGCGGCCGTTATCTGTATGGGCACATGCTCGGCCTTTGGCGGGATACAGGCTGCCAAACCCAACCCCGGCGGGTACAAGGGCGTGGGAGATGCCCTGGGGATAAAGACACTCAACATCCCGGGATGTCCGCCCAACCCCATCAACCTGGTGGGGACCATAGTCAACTACCTGCTCTTGGGCAAGCTCCCTGCGCTGGACGATCTGGGCAGACCTCTCTTTGCCTACGGTAAGAGTATTCACGACCAATGTCCCAGGAGGGCACACTACGAAAACGATGAGTTCGTGGAAGAATTCGGGTCAAAAGAGGCTGAAATGGGCTACTGTCTATACAAGGTGGGCTGCAAGGGACCGGACACCTACAACAACTGCCCCATCGCCAAGTTCAACGATGGGACCAGTTGGCCCATAGAGGCCGGACACCCCTGTATCGGCTGCAGCGAGCCTGACTTCTGGGATAAGATGACTCCCTTCTTCAAGGAAAGCGAGTAGAAAGAGAGTTGACTTGGTCTTGAACTTGAATAAAAACTCTTAAGAAAAGAGAGGAGATAACATGGGCAAAAGAATTACCATAGATCCGATTACCAGAATAGAGGGGCATCTGAGAATCGAAGTGGAGATAGAGGGAGGCAAGGTGAAGAACGCCTGGAGTTCAGGCCAGATGTTCCGCGGCATTGAAATAATCCTCCAGGGCCGTGACCCACGGGATGCCCCGCTCTTTGTGCAACGATCCTGCGGGGTCTGAACCTACACCCACTATCTGTCCTCGGTGAGGGCAGTGGAAGACGCGGTTGGCGTTCAGATTCCTGAAAACGCGCGTATAATCAGAAACCTTCTCCACGGGGCCCAGTTCCAGCACGACCACATAGTCCATTTTTACGGGCTTTCCGCCCTTGACTGGGTGGACGTGGTGAACGCCCTGAAGGCCGATCCCAAGAGGACAGCGGCCCTTGCGGACAACGTAAGCAACGATCCAAAGGGGGGCACCGCCTATTTCAGGGAGGTGCAGCAGAGGATCAAGACCTTTGTTGACAGCGGCCAGTTAGGTCCCTTTGCCAACGCCTACTGGGGTCATCCCGCCTACAGCCTGCCTCCCGAGGCAAATCTGATGGCGGCGGCCCACTATATCGAGGCCCTCCGCCTCCAGGCAAAGGCGGCCAGGATGCACGCCATATTCGGGGCCAAGAATCCCCACCTCCAGACCCTTACGGTAGGGGGTGTGACCTGCGTGAAGGATCTTACCCCGGATCGGATCGCAGAATTTCTCTATCTCTGGAAAGAGACCCAGGACTTTGTCAAAAACGTTTACGTCCCCGATATCCTGGCCGTTGCGCCCTTTTACAAGGACTGGGGCGGCATAGGCGGGACCACCAACTTCCTGGCCTGGGGTGACCTGCCCCAGTCTGCCAAAGAGCCTGAGAGCCTCTTCCTGCCCCGGGGCGTGATCATGAAACGGGACATCAAGGGCGTCAGGATGGCCAATCCTGACAAGGTCACTGAGCACATATCCCGTTCATGGTACAAGGACGGCAAGGCCAGGCATCCTTACCAGGGAGAGACCAGGCCCATTGAAGGGGATCCCAAATACGATACCTCTGACAAATACTCATGGCTCAAGGCCCCCCGCTATGAAGACCAGTCCTGCGAGGTAGGGCCTCTTGCCAGAATGCTTGTGGCCTATGGTTATGGAAAGAAAGAGGTCGTTGACGTGATAAACGGGACCCTGCAGCAGTTGAACCTTCCTGCCGCGGTCCTCTTCTCCACCCTGGGCCGGACCGCTGCACGTGCCCTCGAGACTCTTGTCATAGGGAACGCCATGGAGCCCTGGATCATGGAGCTTGTTGGCAACCTGAAGAAGGGGGATGCCGCCACCTGCGCCTCCTGGTCCATGCCCAAGAGCGCCAGGGGTAACGGCTTGAACGATGTGGCCAGGGGTTCTCTTGGCCACTGGATCGAGATAGAAGACGGGAAGATCAAGAACTACCAGTACGTGGTCCCCTCCACCTGGAATCTGGGTCCCCGCTGCAAAAACGGGAAACTGGGACCGGTGGAAGAGTCTCTCATCGGAACACCGGTGGCAGATCCCAAGAACCCCCTGGAGATTATCCGAACCGTCCACTCATTCGATCCCTGCATCGCCTGTGCCGTGCACGTGATAGACCCCCACTCCAATGAGGTCTATAAGGTAAAGGTACTGTAGTAAGAGGTCAGTTCATAGGCAGCCCTCCGACCCTTGACTCCCAAGGGTCGAAGGGCTGTATAACCGGCATCAAGGCCGTTTCCGCGGGGATATTGAGATGCCGCACCTCCTGAAAAGACTACGCCCTGAATCCTGCCTCAACTACACGGTAAATCACCCCGTCCAGATTATCCTGCTTATAGCCCTTGTTACCATCATCTTTGCCGCAAAGATCCCATCCCTCCGGTTTGAGACCTCCATCTACGATCTCATTATCGAAGATCTGCCCGAAACCCTTGCGTATGAACAGTTCAAAAAGGAGTTCGGATCCGAGGAGATCATACTGGTCGTGGCCCGGACAGGGGGCGTGTTCCATCCGGACACCTTCCAGCAGATTGAACGCCTGGCACAATCCCTGTCCCGGGTAAACGGTATAAGAAGGGTCATCAGTCTTCCAGGCATAAAAAAGGCCATGGACATCACGGGCAAGTGGAGCCTGGAGGATTTTGAGGGGGTGGTGGAGGGGATCGATCTGCTTCAGAGAAACCTGATTTCCAGGGACAAAAAGACCACTGCCATCACCCT
Organism: Deltaproteobacteria bacterium; assembly: GCA_011051075.1. Classification (GTDB taxonomy): domain Bacteria; phylum Desulfobacterota; class DSM-4660; order Desulfatiglandales; family Desulfatiglandaceae; genus Desulfacyla. Next base: position 11,017 of record DREN01000106.1, read on the forward strand.
GATATTGGAGGACACAAAGCAGAAGGCCCGGGTAATAGATGGAGTGAAGGGACTGATCGACCAGTACAGGGATTCATTTTCCATCTACCAGATAGGCATGCCCATTGTTTCATCGGCCCTGGCACGTTTCACCCGCCAGGACTTCCTGACCCTCCCGGTGATGACCTTTTCACTCATCGCCCTGATCCTCTTCCTCTTTCTCCGGAATTTGCGGGGGGTCCTCCTCCCC
>DREN01000105.1 GCA_011051075.1 Deltaproteobacteria bacterium
CCATTTGAAGATCGCCTCGGTTGCAGACATCATATCCTACCGGATGCGCACCGAGTCCTTTGTCCACAGGGCGGCCGAGACCGTTCTTCCCACCCCTTTCGGTGAGTTTAAGGCCATAGGCTTTGTTAACGACATCGATGAGTACGAGCATCTTGCCCTGGTTAAGGGAGATATCTCCGGGGACAAGGAGATCCTGGTAAGGGTACACTCGGGATGTTTAACCGGTGACGTGTTCGGATCTTACCGGTGCGACTGCGGAGAGCAGCTTCAAAAGGCCATGTCAATCGTACAGGAAGAGGGCCTTGGGGTGATTCTATATCTCCAGCAGGAGGGTAGGGGTATCGGGCTTGCAAACAAACTGAAGGCCTATGCCCTCCAGGACAAGGGCCTGGACACGGTGGAGGCAAACGAGGAACTGGGCTTTGCAGCCGATCTCAGGGACTACGGCGTGGGTGCTCAGATCCTGGCGGCTCTGGGGGTGAAAAGGATGAAGCTGCTCACCAATAATCCCAAAAAAATCATCGGTCTCGAGGGGTATGGACTGGAGGTTACGGGGAGGGTTCCACTTGAGTGTGTTCCAAGGCCTGAGAATGTTAAGTACCTTTCCACCAAATGCCATAAATTGGGACATCTTTTGAAGATGATTGATCAGTAATGATAAGTTCGTTAAAGACCAGACCTCCTGTGCGGTTAGACTTCAGCAATTGTGGATAAGGGATCTATCCCGCCCGTGGAGGGAGTCCGTCCGTGGGGGCCTCTTTTCCAAAGGACGCAAAACCTATCTCATTGCATAGGGACGGCAGCATGCGCTTGAAATAAGCTACGGGAAAGTCCCAAGAGAGAGTCTCGGTTGGAGCCTGTACGGGTTCCTGCCTGCTCCGAGGCTCCAATCCAACTAAGGGGGCGTCCCCCATGTCCTGTGGAATATTTTGTTGCGTCCTTTGGAAAAGAGGCCCCCACGGACTGAGGGTAACCGCGCAGGTCGAATAATTTAAAGAAAGTATTTTCCCGGCTCATCAGACGTTTGCCGGAGAATAATTTTTGTGAGGTCATAAATAAGGACTGAAAGGGGGTTTTTATGCCACGGCTAATGGAAGGCAGGCTTACTGCCGAGGGTTTTCGCTTCGCGATTGTCGTCAGCCGTTTCAACGACTTTATCTGTTCAAGGCTGATGGAGGGGGCCGTTGATGCCCTTGTCAGGCACGGTGGGGACGAGGACAAGATATCTGTTATCAAGGTGCCCGGGGCCTTTGAGATGCCCCTGGCTGCAAAAAAACTGGTCCAGACCGGGTCCTATGACGCAGTCATATGTCTTGGGGCCGTTATCAGGGGCGCTACCCCGCATTTCGAGTACGTGGCGGCAGAGGTCTCAAAGGGTATTGCAAACGTGGCACTTGAGAGCGATGTCCCGGTCACTTTCGGGGTATTGACCACAGATAACCTGGAACAGGCCATTGAGAGGGCAGGCTCCAAATCAGGGAACAAGGGGTACGAGGCAGCCATGGCTGCCGTGGAAATGGCCAATCTTTTCAGGGTGCTTGAGGGCCCTGCTACCTGAGGCCCTCAACCATACCTGTTTATAATGGAGAAACATGGGGGAGAGAAGACGGGCCAGGGAGTTGGCCGTTCAGGTCCTCTTTCATCTGGAGTTCAGTCCTGATGATCCATCGGAGGTCTTTGACCTGATATGCGAAAATTTCCAGGCAGGGAAATCTATCAGGGGTTTCTCAAAGAGGCTCGTTCTTGGTGTCTGTCACAGGAAAAAGACCCTTGACGAGCTTATCAGCGAGGCCTCGGAAAACTGGCGTATTGAAAGGATGAGCCGCCTTGACAGGTCTATCCTGAGGTTAGCCACTTATGAAATCGTATTTCTGGACGATATCCCCCCCAAGGTCTCCCTGGATGAGGCCGTGGAAATAGGAAAGAGGTTTGGGAGTGAGGACTCAGGCAGGTACATAAACGGTGTACTGGACAGGATCTACAATACAAAAGTCAGAGGTGATTGAGCAACTATGAAATACAACCCGCATGAACTGGAAGTTAAGTGGCAGGACTATTGGGAAAAAAATCGCCTTTTCAAGGTAGTAGAAGATTTATCTAAAGAAAAATATTATCTCTTGGAGATGTTTCCGTACCCCTCTGGCAAGATCCATATAGGCCATGTGCGCAACTACACCATAGGCGATGTGGTGGCAAGATTTAAGAGGATGCGCGGCAAGAACGTTCTTCACCCCATGGGATGGGATGCCTTTGGCATGCCCGCGGAGAATGCTGCCATTGAAAACAACACCCATCCTGCCAGGTGGACCTACGATAACATCGAAGCCATGAAGCTGCAGCTCAAGAGGATGGGCTTCAGCTATGACTGGGACAGGGAATTTGCCACCTGTGACCCCGAGTATTACCAGTGGGAACAGCTGGTCTTTTTGGAAATGTATGAAAAAGGCCTTGCCTACAAGAAAAAGACCTTTGTCAACTGGTGCGACAAGTGCCAGACCGTGCTGGCAAACGAGCAGGTGGAGGACGGATGTTGCTGGCGCCATCCTGATCTGGAAGTCACTGTGAGGGAGATGGATAGCTGGTTTCTCAAGATAACGGCCTACGCCGAAGAGATCCTCGAATATTGTGATAAGCTTCCTGGATGGCCGGACAGGGTCCTGACCATGCAGAAAAACTGGATAGGCAAGAGTTACGGGGCCATAATCCGGTTTCCCATGGTCGGTTCGGATGAGGAAATAGACGTCTTTACCACACGCCAGGACACGGTCTTCGGAGCGACCTTCATGTGCCTTGCCCCGGAGCATCCCCTGGTCAAACAGATCATCAGGGGCCTCCCACAGGAGAAAGAGGTGCTCGAGTTTGTGGAGCAGACACTGCGAATGGATAGTGTGACGCGTACCGCGGATTTTACCGCAAAGGAGGGGGCCTTTACCGGGAGATACTGTCTGAATCCGGTGACAGGGGAAGAGATACCCATCTTTGTGGCCAACTTCGTCCTCTTTGATTACGGCACAGGGGCCATAATGGCCGTTCCCACCCATGATCAGAGAGACTTCGAGTTTGCCAAGAAATACGGGCTCCGTCTCAGGGTGGTCATCAGGCCCCCGGGCGGGGATCTTGATGAGGAGACCATGTCAGAGGCCTATGTGGATGAGGGGATACTGGTGAACTCCGGGCCTTTCAACGGTCAGCGCAACCTGGAGGCCCTGGACAGCATTGCAGAGTATCTGGGATCTATAGGAAAGGGGCATAAGACGGTAAATTTCAGGATAAGGGATTGGGGCATATCCAGACAGCGTTACTGGGGTGCACCCATTCCCATAATCTACTGCGACAGGTGTGGAACGGTCCCCGTGCCAAAAGAGGACCTTCCGGTAGTCCTTCCCCTGGACCTCCAGATGAGGCCCAACGGGGCGTCGCCCCTTCCACTCGAGCCCTCCTTTTTCAAGACCACCTGTCCCCGGTGCATGGGTGAGGCCCGGCGAGAGACAGACACCATGGACACCTTTGTGGAGTCCTCCTGGTACTTTGACCGATACGCATGCCCTGATTATTCCGAAGGTCCCCTTGATCCTGTAAGGGTTGACTACTGGATGCCTGTGGACCAGTACATCGGAGGGATTGAACATGCCATTCTCCACCTCCTGTACTCCCGTTTTTACGCAAGGGTACTGAGAGACCTGGGACACCACAGGGTCAGCGAGCCCTTCACCAACCTTCTGACCCAGGGGATGGTCTGCAAAGAGACCGAAGAATGCCCTGAGCATGGGTTCCTCTACCCGGACCAGGTAAAGGACGGGAAGTGCATCCTGTGCGGCACAGGGATAATCACGGGCAATATCGTAAAGATGTCCAAATCCAAGAAAAACGTGGTGGATCCCCAGGGACTTATAGAGCGCTATGGTGCGGACACCGTCCGGATGTTCTGCCTGTTTGCCTCACCCCCGGACAAGGACCTGGAATGGAGCGACCAGGGTGTTGAAGGCTCGTACAGGTTCCTCAACCGGGTATGGAGGCTCGTGAATACCCATATTGAAAAGATAAGGGGTGTCAGGCCCTTTGACGGGAAGGCAGCCCTCTCAGGCCGGTCAAGGTCTCTTTTTCGCAAGACCCATGAGACCATAAAGAAGGTGACCGAGGACATAGAAAACAGGTTTCACTTCAATACGGCCATTTCTGCTGTAATGGAACTGATAAATGAGCTTAATCAGTTCCTGAACAGCGGGGAGGAGATAGACGAAACGGACTGGTCTGTGGCGCGGGAGGCCGTGGAGGCGGCTGTAATCCTTCTTTTCCCAGTGGTGCCCCACATAACAGAGGAGCTGTGGCACATGCTCGGGCATGATGACTCCCTGCTCAAGGTCCCGTGGCCCTCCCACAATGAGAGCGCCCTTCAGACCGAAACCAGGTTGATCGTACTCCAGGTCAATGGAAAGGTGAGAAGCCGGATCCAGGTGCCCGCCGCTTACGGCCCAAAAGAGATTGAGAGGGAGGCCCTGGTAGATGAGAGGATCCGGCGTTTTGTTGGTGAGAAACCGATCAAAAAGGTCATTGTAGTCCAGAACAAACTGGTCAACGTGGTGGTATAGCGCGTAGGCGCAAGGAGTATGGCCCAAGGCTCACGGTCGGGGAAGCGGGTGTCATGTTGAAGAGCAGGTTTTCCACATATTCAAGGTCAATCCTTCCATATTCGATCCTCCTCATCCTTGCTGCGGCGAGTGGATGCGGCTACTCTCTTCAGGATACGAGACAGCCAAAGGGGATAAGCATACCAAGTCTGGCCATACCCCTCATGCCAAGCCCCTCTTCCAACCTGGGGTTCGAGGGAGACTTTACCATGATGATCCGGCAGGAGTTTGTCAAACACTCCCAGATTCCCCTTGTGTCCAGGGAGCAGGCGGCCGTGGTCGTCATTGGAAGGGTGGTTGATAGCAGGACCGATCCCCTGAGCTACAGGACAACAGACGGTACCTTTGAGGTGACAAGTTCCCGCTGGCTGAAAATCAGACTGGCGGCCAGGCTCCTGGACAGGACCACCGGTAAGGTAATATGGGACGATGACAGTATGGTTGAAAAGGCGTCCTTCACCGTGAGTTCCGATCCCCTGAAGACAACCTACAACCAGAGAGAGGCCACCAGGCTCATCGCCAAGTTGCTGGCAGAGAGGATCTACCTCAAGACCATGGAACGTTTTTGATGCGTGCAGATCTTTCCCCAGCCCAGCTTGTTAATCTTATCAGACGCGGCCGCCTGGGCATGGTTTACCTGTTTTACGGTCCAGACGATTTTCAGATAGAAAGGGTCCTGGGTCTGATTCGCGAGACCCTGATCCCTGAGTCTGCAATGGATTTTAATCTTCAGACTTTTTACGGGGATAAGAGTACAAACCCGGCAGATATAATCGATTCTGCCCGCTCATTCCCCTTTATGGCCTCGAACCGTCTGATCATCGTAAGGAGGACCGAAGAGATCTCCGCGTCGGCACTTGAGGCCTTTCTGCCCTATCTTGACAACCCGGTTGAGTCCACATGCCTGATATTTATCACCTCCAGGACCGATTTCAAAACAAGATTCTATAAGAGAATAAGAAGCATGGGAGGATCGGTCAACTTCAGGCAACCGTACGACAATCAGGTGGTCCCGTGGATAAAGAGGATGGCAAAGGAACTGGGCCTGACTATCAGCGAAGAGGCCTGTGTTTACCTGCAGGGTATTGTGGGGAGCAGGTTGCGGGAGATCAACTCGGAGCTTGAAAAACTCTCTCTCCGTCATGGAACAGGGAAGATCGGAGTGGAGGAAGTAAAAGGTCTCGCCATATACAGCCGGGTTTATACGATTTTTGAGCTTATGGATCAGATATCGTTGAGACAACCATCAGAATCCATATCCGTATTGAGCAGGTATATGGAGGAGGAGGGAAAGGATGCGGTCTTTGGCCTTATGGGCATGCTTAACAGGCAGATTAGGCTGATCATGCGGGCCAAATCAATAGCAGGGGAGGGGGGGCAGGTGGCCGGAAAGCTGGGCGTGCCCCCGTTCCTGGCCAAAAAGATCGTTCAGCAGTCCCAGCACTGGAGCCTGGAGAGCCTGGAAAATGCCCTGGATCTCCTTTACCGGGCAGACGGACGGCTCAAATCAGGTGCCAGACCACGACTCGTGCTGGAAAACCTGGTCCTGTCTTTTTAAGCTAAACCCCTGGTCCGGGCTATGGCGGATCACCCTTCAGGTGCGGCCAGACTGTTGATCTGGGTGGCCAGCCGGGAAATCTTCCGGGATGCCTGGTTCTTGTGGATCACACCCTTGGAAGCGGCCTTTTGAATTATGGAAACTGCCTTTATAAAGCTATTCCTGGCCTGATCCACTGAGTTTTCAGACAGGGCAATGCGAACTTCCTTGACCGCCTTTTTGACCCTTGTCTTGTAACTCTTGTTTCTGACTCTTCTGACTTCGTTCTGCCTTGCCCTTTTAAGGGCCGATGGGTGGTTCGCCAAATCAAGGCCTCCTCATGAGAGTAAAGGTTGAACTATATAGGGCAACATATCGATATACATAAAAAACGGCACCCCCCTTCCTTTTTCAGGGGCACCAGGCCCTGTTGCCCGGTGGTCCGTATCAAGCTAAACATTTCTTTATATGGAAGACAGGGTATCATGTCAAGGATTTTCTGTGTCAATTAAAGGGAAGGCCCCTGAAAAAAGGAGTGTGAGCCGGGCTGCCGGGATTGTCAGTTTTTTCACCTTCCAGAGCAGGCTCCTCGGACTTGTTCGTGATATGGTCCTGGCATCCCTTTTCGGTTCGGGAATGGCTGCCGATGCCTTTTTTGTGGCATTCCGCATCCCCAATCTCCTCAGGCGCCTCTTTGCCGAAGGGTCCCTTACCATCGCCTTTATACCGGTGTTCACCGAGTATCTGACTAAAAAAAACAGGAAAGAGGCCTTTGACCTCGCACGCGTGGTGCTTACCGTCCTTTCCATCACCCTGGTACTGGTAACCGTGTTAGGCGTTCTCTTTTCTCCCTGGATCGTAAGGCTCCAGGCCTTTGGCTTTGGGGGGTCCGGTCTGAAGTACGATCTGACCGTCCTTCTTACGCGGATAACCTTCCCGTACATATTTTTTATCAGTATTGTGGCCTTCTTCATGGGGGTCCTCAACTCCCTGGGCCGCTTTGCAGCGCCGGCCGCGGCCCCGATCTTCCTCAACGTGGGCATTATTGGCGGAGCCTATCTGATCTCCCCCCACCTGCAGGCCCCCATTGTGGGTGTGGCAGTGGGCGTGATCATAGGCGGGGCCCTCCAGGTAGGCCTGCAGATCCCATGGGTTATCAGGGAGGGCTTAAGACTCCACCCTGAATGGGACCTGAAACACCCGGCCTTAAAGCGGATCGCCCTGCTCATGGTCCCCGCCATCTTAGGCTCTGCCGTTTACCAGTTCAATCAGTTCATGGGGACACTCCTTGCCACATTTCTCCAGGAGGGGAGTGTGTCATGGCTCTACTATGCCGACCGCCTCGTCCAGTTCCCCCTTGGCATCTTTGCCATTGCCATAAGCACGGCCGCGCTTCCCGCACTGGCCGCAGAGGCGGCCAGAGACGACCTGAACCAGTTCGGGAACACCCTGAACCACGCCATCTGCCTTGTCTTTTTTATCACCCTACCATCCATGGCAGGACTCATGGTGCTCGGCAAACCTATTATTCAACTTCTCTTTGAGAGAGGGGCCTTTGATCCTCGTTCATCAGCCATGACCACCTATGCCCTCTTTTATTACACCCTCGGGCTCTGGGCCTTTTCAGGTATCCGTATCCTTGTGGCAGCCTTCTATTCTCTCCAGGATACCAGGACCCCTGTAAAGGTTGCTGTAATAGCGGTCCTTGTTAACCTGAGCCTTAGCCTGGCCCTCATGGGGCCCCTGGGACACGGGGGCCTGGCCCTGGCCCTCTCCATAGCCTCCTCGCTCCAGTTTTTTTTGTTAGTCTTGTTTCTGAAAAAAAGGGTCCCCTGCATAGAGGCAAGGCCGGTTCTTATCTCTGTGGCCAGATCCTTCATTGCTGCCGCTGCCATGGGAGGAGCGGTCTATTATCTGCGCTCAGCATGGCCCATGACAGCCGGTCCCGCCGGTCCATTGGCAGCGATCCTAAATCTGGCCTGGCTTGTCGCGGCCGGGGCAGTGATCTACTTTGCCACTGCCCGTGTCATAGGTTCCACTGAAATCAGGTCGCTTATGGGGATCCTGCGGCCCAGGAAAAAGGACTGAAAGGGCCTGAACAACGGGAAAAACAGGAGGACCATGGTGAATATTGACAACATCAGAGGAGTTGCGCACCAAAAGGTCGAGCTGGCGAGTATTGACGATTTCCCTGGGCCCTACTGCATGAGCTTCGGCTTTGATCTGGGGCCCCTTGTGCGCTCCCTTGAAGGGGCGGGTCTGCTCAACCCTCCTCTTCTCACAGGGGATGAGAATGGCAGGTTCACCATAGTTGCCGGATACCGCAGGATAAAGGCCCTGAAACAAATGAAAGTAGATACGGCAACATGCAGGATCATACCGGTGAACGAGATCCCCCCTGCTGAATGCCTCCTCATGAACCTGTACGACAACCTTGCCGTGAGAGAACTGAACCCTGTGGAAAAGGGGATGGCCCTTACCCGTCTCAACTGTTGGTTCAGCACCGAGGAAATCGTTGACCAGTACATGGCCCTCCTCGGCCTTCCACCTAATCGGGCAACCCTTTCATCCTACTTGAGGTTTGAGGAAAAAATGGAGATTCAGGCAAAGGAGGCGGTGGCCCTGGGAAGGCTCTCCTTTAGAAATGCCATGCTCCTTGCGGACCTGGATCCGGTTTCAAGATCCGCTCTTGTCGATCTTATGTCAAACCTAAAGTTTACCATTAGCCAACAAGCTCATATAATTGATTACGTTACTGATTTAGCACTCATCGAAGGTGAGACAATCCCTGAGGTCCTGTCTGACAGCAGGGTGCGGGCCATAGTGGGGGACAGCCTTATGAACAAACCCCAGAAGGGAAGGAGGTTGATCTCCTACCTGAGAAGGAGACGGATGCCACGATTATCAAAGGCTGAAAAGGATTTCAGGAAGGTGGTCGCTGACCTGAACCTTGATAAAATGGTGAGGATAGAACACTCCCCCTTTTTCGAGTCCCCTTTCTATCGGCTTGAGGTGCTTTTCAGGGATGGACAATCCCTGAGGGAGAAGCTGGAGAAGCTGATGTCAGAGGACCTGGAGAAGATAGGAGATCCGTGGAAGGATAATGGCAGGGGGGATTAAAAAAATAGTCGTAGAGCAGGGGGCTGAAAGATTTCCCTCAACAGGAGCTATCCTCCTGTCGGTCGGAGACGTACCCGTGAGCAGGGCCCGGGGGCAGATGCAGGACATGGTCCAGGGGACAAATACGGACATGGGGAAGGATACCCTCCACCTGCTTTCCTATGCAGGTGAATTTCTCAAACCCTGTCCTGGCACCAGGAACTATATCTGCTGTGGATATCTGATACTGAACGTGGGCACAAACTGTCCCCTGGACTGCAGTTACTGTATCCTTCAGGCCTATTTCAACCTTCCCAACCTGAGGGTACACGTTAACCTGGAACAGGAGATCGACAGGGTATTTGAGGCCATAGACAGGGAACCTGAGAAGATATTCAGGGTGGGAACCGGAGAGTTCACGGACAGCCTCGCCCTTGATCCTGTCACCGGATGGAGCGGGATCATAGTCGAACGGTTTTCCATGAGAAAAAACACCGTACTGGAACTCAAGACCAAGACGGCCAATACCAGGGCCCTGCTGGAGTCTACATGCCGTGACCGGATAATCGTCTCATGGTCACTGAACAGTCCCTTTATATGCGCCACAGAGGAACATGGGGCCGCGGCCCTGAAAAAGAGGCTCGAGGCTGCCCGGGAGTGCCGCGCCGCCGGTTTTACCCTTGGATTTCACTTCGATCCCATGATACCCCACAGGGACTGGAAAGATGGGTACAGGAGGACCGTGGACCTCCTGGACCGATACATCGAGCCTGGAGGGATAATCTGGATAAGCATGGGATCGTTCAGGTTCATGCCTGCTCTCAAGCCTATTATAAGGCGACGGCACCGTGACACCTGTGTCCTGGATGGAGAGTTTATCAAGGGCCTGGACGGGAAGATGCGTTATTTCAAGCCCATACGTATTGAGCTCTACTCCTTTTTAAGGGAACTTCTCTCGCAGTGGCATCCTGACATGGGCCTTTACCTGTGCATGGAGTCCCATGAAGTGTGGCTGGAGAGTATGAGTTGGAGCCCAGAGACAACAGAGGGGCTGTGCGGGTATCTTGATCAGCGTGTAAGGAAGTTTTTCGACCTGTGCGGTTAGGCTTCAGCAATTGTGGATACGGGATCTATCCCGCCCGTGGCGGGAGTTCGTCCGAGGGGGCCTCTTTTCCAAAGGACGCAAAACCCTATCTCATTTCATGGGGACGGCAGCATGCGCTTGAAATAGGCTACGGGAGAGCCCCAGGAGAGAGTCTCGGTTGGTGCCTGTACGGGTTCCTGCCTGATCCGAAGCTGTAATACAACTAAGGGGACGTTCCATGTCGTGATGGAATATTTTGTTGCGTCCTTTGGAAAAGAGGCCCCCACGGACTAAGGGTGATCGCACGGGTCGAAGTTTTTCGGGTAGCAATTAATGAAAATATATGTTAGAGAATCTTTCCATAGCCTTCTACCTCCCAGGCTAAGGGGCAGGGGGGAAAACAAACTAACCGAGGAGAGAAAGCCATGACAATCAAGGAAAACGTTGAAAATGCCCTTCAAAAGGTGAGGCCTTCTTTACAGGCCGACGGTGGGGATGTTCGGCTCGTGGATGTGGATGAAGATGGCCTGGTCAAGGTGAAACTGATGGGTGCGTGCGGCGGATGCCCCATGTCCCAGATGACGCTCAAGATGGGGATTGAGAAGATCCTGAAACAAAACGTTCCTGAGGTAACAAGGGTGGAGTCGGTGTGATTCAATAACTCGTCACTCGGTATTGGTCATCTGCATTTGTAAAGCAGGGGTTTGCAGCATACCAAATTATCAATGACTAATTCAAAGGAGAAATCTATGGAGATCAAAAAGATTGGTGTAGTAGGGGCCGGTGCCATGGGAAACGGCATTGCACAGATGGCGGCCCAGATCGGCTGTGAAGTGGTTATGAGGGATATCAAGGATGAATTTGTGGAGCGGGGTCTGAGCAGTATTGA
>DREN01000239.1 GCA_011051075.1 Deltaproteobacteria bacterium
AATCAAGGCGGGAAAAAGAGGAGTAAGGTTCCTGTTTGAATGACGTAGATGTCAAATTCATGAGACTGGCCCTTCGTGAGGCGCGGAAAGGCCTTGGCCGCACCTCGCCCAACCCTGCTGTGGGGGCGGTGATTGCGAGGGGAGATGAAGTGGTGGCCCGGGGCTATCACCGAAGGGTAGGACTGGCCCACGCAGAGGTGGAGGCCCTCAAAAGGCTTGAAAATGCCTCCCCCCATGATACCCTTTACGTGACCCTGGAGCCGTGTAATCACACTGGAAAGACCCCACCCTGCACCCTGGCGATCCTGGAAAAGGGTATCAAGAGGGTGGTAGTCGGCATGAAAGACCCAAACCCGTCGGTCAGGGGGGGAGGCTCTGACTTCCTGAAAGAGCACGGCGTTGAGGTGGTCACCGGCGTGCTTGAGCCTGAGTGCCGAAGGCTGAACGAGGATTTTCTGTTATTCGTGGCATTGGGCAGGCCCTTTGTAATCTCCAAGTCCGCGCTGACCCTGGACGGATGGATTGCCACATCTTCAGGCCATTCCCAATGGATCACCAACCCTAAGTCGCGGCAGTTCGTCCACCGTCTCAGAGACCGGGTGGATGCTGTGATGGTGGGGATCGGAACGATCCTCGCGGATGATCCCTCTCTGACCACCCGCCTCAAAAGGGGCAGGGGGAGAGACCCCCTCAGGGTTATTGTTGACACCCGTCTCAGGACCCCTGACCATGCAAAGGTCGTAACCGAGGGAACTCCTGAGAGGACCCTTTTAGTGGCAGGTGATGACACTGACCCCGGACTTATGGACAGATTCCGGGTCAGAGGCATCCCCATACTCCAGTGCCCTGTGAAGGACGGTCGGATCGACCTGAGCTTCCTCATGAACAGACTCGGAGAGATGTCCGTTATGAGTCTTCTTCTTGAAGGGGGTGGAACCCTCACCGGGAGTATGCTCAGGGAGGGGCTCATTGACAAGTTCTACATCTTCAAGGCCCCAAAGCTCCTCGGGGGAGGTGACGGCATTCCCATGGCTGCCGGTCCCGGCGCCAAGAAAATGGGCCAGTGCCTCGTCCTGAAGCAGATCAGGGTACGGAGGTTTGGGGACGATATCCTCATAAGGGGCTATCCGGGCTACCACCATTCTCCCTGACAGGCCCTTGCTCTGCTGGGTACTCGATACTGGGTACTCGATACTGGATACTGAATAAGGGAAATTGCAGAGGGTCTTGATATTCCAAAACCCAGGCTCAAGATTCACGATCTTGCCCATGTAGACGCATGGACCGGCCTGTGCTGGAGGGGGGGGGCCTTTAATCCTCGGGAAGGTTTCCTATGATTCCCTTCCACAGGTCTGACAGCACTGAAGAGGCCTTCCTGGCCACAGCTATCACATCTTCCATGGAGATCTCCTCCATGCAATCGGGCCGATTCACGTTGGTGATGACCACGATCCCTAAGATTTTGAGGCCGCAGTGAACCCCCACAATGGCCTGCGATACGGTGGACATACCCACAGCGTCGGCGCCTATCATCCTCAGAAAACGTGTTTCAGCGGGTGTTTCAAGGGACGGCCCTAAAACCCCCACATAGACGCCCTCTCTGATAAGGACTCCCATTTGAACGGCTGTTTTCCTGGCGAGGCCCACGAGATCAGAAGGGTATACCCGGCTCATATCGGGGAAACGGGGAAAAGACCCGCCAAGGTCGGGACCCTGCAGGGGGTTGACCCCTTTGAGGTTTATATGGTCTGTTATGATCATGAGGTCTCCGGTGAGGAAGTGTGGATTCAGCCCGCCGGCCGCACTTGACATCAAGAGATACCTGACCCCCAACTCCGCCATCACCCTGACGGGGAAGGTGACCTCATAGGGGGAGTAACCCTCGTACAGATGAAAACGTCCCTCCATGGCCATGATAGATCGTCCGGCAAAGGTGCCTGCCGCCAGCACCCCTTTATGACCTTCAACCGTCGAGTGAGGAAAGTTCGGTATCTCCCTGTATGGAATGCGCAAATCAGCCATGATCCTTTCCGTAATTTCGCCCAGGCCCGTTCCGGTGATCATTCCAACCAACGGGGGACGCACAAGCTTCGATCTCAGGAAATCAGCGGTCTCTCTTATCTTCTCAAGCATCAAAGGCCCTCCCTTCAGCCCCCTCAGGTCGTGGCTGAGGCGGGATGGGATCAGGTTATATGGTTGCTGCCCGTTATTTAGGCTGCCGGCACCTTAAAGTCAATAATTTCCTCAGATCCATCTGTTCCGCTTTATGGCTTTTACGGCACAATAAGGGTTGTTAACGCCACACCGGGGCTTGAACCCTTGTTTTAAGAAACTTCCCTTTGAAGGGTAAACACCAATAAAATCAGTTAGATGCCAATACGACCTCCTTTGGCATAGAAAATGCTAAGGTCAAGATCACCCCTTGCTGAGGGGAAAGTTCAGATTCGGCAGGCTTCTTGACAGTTGTCGTGGGGAAACTATAGAGTTTCAGATAATGATTTTGGCAAGGCCAGAGGGAGGAATCGGAGTAAGTCGTACCCATAGTACGTCGTCGACGATTCCGACCGATGACGCAGTCCAAAATCTTTATCTGGAAGTCTATATGTTAATCTTTATCATATAATGAGGAGGTAGTTCAATGGACGAAGACTCATTCACAGGACGGTTTTCCCTTATCACCTGCCTGAGTATCGGCCTGGGATTTCTCTTTTTTCTCCAGCCCGTCAACGGATCTGCCGGGGAAAGGGCTGTGAAAACCGATACTCCCCCGCCGAAGGTTCGTGGGACTCCGCCTGTTTCTCAACCTCAAAGGGAGCTGATGATCCCCAGGGCCTTTCGTAAAAAATCGGCCCTGTTTCACCCGATCATTCTGAAGGCCGCAACCCTCCACGAGGTGGACCCCGCCCTTATCAAGGCCGTTATCATGGTGGAATCCAGGTACGACCCCCGTGCCGTGTCCAGGCAGGGTGCAAAGGGACTCATGCAGTTGATGCCGAGGACCGCCCGGGCATTAGGCGTGGAGGATGTCTTTGATCCGGAGCACAACGTCAACGGCGGTGTCAAATACCTGAGGCAACTCTTAGATGAGTTCAACCATGACCTGGAATTGGCCCTGGCAGCCTATAATGCCGGAAGCAGCAAGGTGAGGCGGTATAGAGGGGTGCCCCCCATAAAAGCTACCCGGCGTTACGTTACAAAGGTCTTCGAGTATTATCGTTACTATAAGACCCTGCCTGTTAAAAAGGCGGACGACGTGTGAACCCTGGCCTTTGTCAGGTCAATTCATAACCCCTGGTCCCGCCATGGCCCACGTTAAGCAATAATCACCCTGGTGCCACCCCCTTTTGAGCTTGACCTGCCTCTCCAGTCTAATATAAGTATACGGCGAAACCGACCTCAAGATATGGATGGAGCTCGGGGGAGGTCCGGTACCAGGCCATGAAAATAGATCTGCATATTCACTCCAGGGACTGTTCAGACGGCAGGCTATGCCTGAGCGAAATATTTCAAGAGGCCCGATCAAGAGGGATCGGGCTGATTTCCATAACAGACCATGATAACGTGGACTGCCAGGAGGAGGCAGAGGCCCTGTCTTGCCGATACGGGATAAGATACATTGCAGGTGTTGAACTGAACATCTCCTTTTCCCATCCGCGCTACCGGAACGGAAAGCCGGTTTCCCTGGATCTTCTCGGTTACCAGTACGACATCCATGACAGGGCCCTCATCCGGAAGATAGGGGATTTGAAAGAACACCGCAGGCTCAGGGCTCAGGAAATCCTCGAAAAGATAAACAGGGAACTGCGAAGCAAACATCAGGAGCCGTTCACCGAAAGGGATCTGGAGGCCATCGAAAAAAGCGTCGATGGGTCCTTTGGCAGGCCGCACATCGCCAACTACATGGTCAAGAAGGGGATGGTCAGGAACAGGCAGGAGGCATTTGACAGGTATCTGGTCAGGTGCAACGTGCCCAAAATGCCCCTCTCCTTGGAAGAGGCATCCACCCTGATCCACAGGGCTGGAGGAAAACTGATGTTAGCCCATGGCAATGACCCCAACGGTACCTCCCTGGTTTCACTCACCCCCTCCTTAGAGGAGCAGTGCCAGATCATAAGGGAATCGATGCTCCCCTTCTTAGACGGACTTGAGTGCTGGCATTCAAGGCACAGCCCTGACACTGTTTCTGCTTACCTGGCCTTTGCAGAAAGGGAGGGGCTGATGGTAACGGGCGGGTCTGACTGCCATCAAGACCCCGTTATCATGGGTACGGCCAAGGTTCCTTCGTACGTGGCAGCGCAGTTCAATACAGGGGAAGGAAAAAGTCATCCATGAGCACTATTATTCAAGATCTTCAGGATCCAGGGGCCCTTCCTGACAGGACTGAAAAAGTAAGCCTGGTTCAGACCCATATCTCGCTGGTATTTGTGGCGGATCTCTTTGTCTACAAGGTCAAGAAACCGGTGGATTTCGGTTTCCTTGACTTCTCCACCCTGAAAAAGCGGGAGTATTACTGCCACAGGGAGGTGGAACTGAACAGGAGATTGAGCAGCGGGATATACATAGACGTACTCCCCGTTACCCTGCACAGGGGGAAATTCACCCTCAGGGAAACCGGAGGAGAGGCAGTGGACTACGCCGTGCGCATGAGGAGAATCCCCGAGGACAGACTAATGAAGTCCCTGTTCTTCAGAAACGAGATCACCCGCGATCACCTGAAAAGTGTTGCCAGGGTCCTTGCGGACTTTCACTCCCGGGCGTCGAGGAATCCCGAGATAGACAGATTCGGCGAACCTGAAGTCTTCAAGGTCAATACCGATGAGAATTTCCAGCAGGTTGAGAAATATGTGGGGATAACCATTTCAGAAGATCAGTTAAGTTCCATAAAGGGGTGGACAGAGAATTTTTACTCTGCCAACAGGGACCTCTTCCTGGAGAGGATAAAGAAAGGTCGGATCAGGGACTGTCACGGCGATCTTCATATGGAGCATATATGTCTCACCTATGGGACCCCGATTTTTGACTGCATTGAATTTAACGACCGGTTTCGCTACAGTGATACTGTTGCGGACCTTGCCTTCCTCCTGATGGATCTGGAATACCACGGCGGAAAGGACCTTGCCAAGGTCCTCTGGGAGGAATACAGGGCCTTTTCAAAGGAGGAAGATGTGGACATGCTCCTGGGATTCTACAAGGTGTACAGGGCCTTTGTCAGGGGAAAGGTGAACGGATTTCAGGTGGACGACCCTTCAATCCTTCCTGAGAAACGGGAAGAGGCCGCTAACAGGGCCAGGAAATATTTCGAGCTTGCCCACAGGTATGTAAGGGAATTAGGGGATTGAGGGATTTGGAATTCCTCAATTATAACAGGCCACAGGAGTGTTATGATGAGAGAATCTTTTGTTGATTTTATGAACAGGGAGTTAGGGCCCAAGACCGTGCTCATAGCCTGCGGGCTCCCCGCCTCCTATAAAACAGAGACCACAGAGGTGATCGCGGAGATGAAGGGGTACAGGATCCTGCGCTCAGACCTGATTCGTCTTGAGGTACTGAAGAATGAGGATATCTTCGATGAAAAGGTGGCCTCCAGCATGAAAAAGAGGACCCTGGTGTACGACGAGATGTTCAGAGTGGCCCATGAAATGGCCGCGGAAGGGCAGGGGGTTATCCTGGACGCCACATTCGTGACCCAGGCCCTGAGAAGACGGGCCGCTCAGGTGGCGGCTGACCATGGGATGACCCTGGTCATCCAGCAGACCCAGTGCCCAAGGGAGGTCTCCCTCAGGCGCATCTCCAGGCGCACAAAAGAGAATTACGAGTCCAACGCCCTTACGGAAAAGGCGTATACCAACAACGTGAAAAAATTTGAACCGGTGGATCTGGCGGACCTCAAGGCCCTTTACCCTGAACTTAATATGGTTCATCTCCTTGTTGATACTACCTCAGACCTGACTGAAGAATGGTATGTCATAGGAAAGGTGACACGCTGAGGAGAGGGGCGAGGCTTGAAGGGGATATTTTTGTATGGGTGACAAAGAGATAAAGGATCGGATCCATGCCCTGAAACAGAAGATCCGTGCTGCAAGGGGAGAAATACCGGCGGATCTGGTGCTCAAAGGGGGGAAGGTGGTGAACCTCTTTTCCGGGGAAATCATGGAAAGGGACGTGGCGGTCCTTGACGGGATCATCGTCGGCCTTGGCCCAGACTACCACGGAAAAGAGGAGGTTGCGGTAACTGGTAAATGGATCGCCCCTGGGCTCATTGACGCTCATCTTCATATTGAGAGCAGTATGCTTACCCCTTCCAATATCGCGGCTGCCCTTCTGGTCCACGGAACCACCGCCATTGTGGCCGACCCCCATGAGATAGCCAATGTCATGGGCCTTGAAGGGATCAGATATATGCTGGAAGACAGTAAATCTATCCCCTTTGACATCTTTTTTACCGCCCCCTCCTGTGTCCCTGCCACACATCTTGAAACATCGGGAGCAGTCCTCAGGGCATCAGACCTGAAAGATCTCATGGATGAACCCCGCGTTTTGGGCCTGGCAGAGATGATGAATTTCCCTGGGGTCCTCATGGGTGATGATCAGGTCCTTGAAAAGATCATCCTTTTCAGAGACAAGGTCCTTGACGGCCACTCTCCCATGTTAAGGGGATACGACCTTCAGGCCTACCTCACCGCTGGGATCGCCTCTGATCACGAGTCAACCGATCCTGATGAGGCCCTGGAAAAGATGGAGAGCGGGATGTTGATCATGATCCGCGAAGGGACATCCGCAAAGGACCTTGACCGGTTGCTCCCCCTAATCAACCAGAGGACCTCCTCCCGGTGCTGCTTTGTTTCCGACGACCTTCATGCAGAGGACATTAAGGAGAGGGGACATCTTGATTTTGTCCTACGAAGGGCCATAAGATCAGGCCTCGATCCTGTTACCGCCATCCGGCTGGCCAGCCTCAACCCGGCCCAATACTTCGGGCTTAAACGAAGAGGGGCCATTGCCCCGGGCTATGGCGCTGATATGGTGATACTGGATGAGCTCAGGGGTTTTGCCGTCTCCTCCGTGTACAAGAACGGTAGACTCATTGTAGATCAGGGAAAGCTTGTGGGCTTTGCCGGAAACCGTGCTTCTTCCTCCCATGATCAAAGCCTCCCCCTTAAGATCGCCTCCCTGAACCCTGAGGATCTCAGGATACCCCATGCCGGGGGCAGGGCGCGGATAATAGAAGTGGTCCCGGGGCAGATAATAACCCGCGCAATTTATGATGAGGTCGGATCGTCAGACGGATTTGTCCTGACCGACGTGGAAACCGACCTGCTGAAACTCGCTGTGGCGGAGAGGCACAGGGCCACAGGCAATGTGGGACTTGGCCTGGTCCGGGGCTTCGGGTTTATGGAGGGGGCCATTGCCTCATCTGTGGCCCATGATTCCCATAACGTGATCGCTGTGGGAGTCAGCGATAATGAAATATTGAGGGCCATCCGGGCGGTGGGAGATATGGGAGGCGGACTGGTAGTGGTGCGCGGGGAAAATATCCTTGCGCAGGTTCCCCTGGGGATAGGAGGACTCATGTCCACTCAACCCCTGGATACACTTGTCTGGTCCCTGAAGGCCCTTAAGGAGGCCGCTTCAGGTCTTCGAGGTGGATTGGAAGAACCGTTTATGGCGCTTTCCTTCCTTGCCCTTCCCGTGATCCCCGAACTGAAGCTGACCGACAGGGGGCTGGTGGATGTGAACCGCTTTGAGATTGTGCCGCTTTTTGTTGAAGGATAGCCGTGTCGTTTTCATCGGTGGGAATAATATACAAGCACCACTACGAGCCAGCAAGGAGAGAGGCCGGGAAGCTGGGGGACTGGTTCAGGAAAAGGGGTATAGCCGTCTACTCAGAGGAGATGAACGCCGATGACGCGGTAAAGGACGACCTCGGGACCTCATCGATTGTTCCCAGGGACGTGGACTGGGTCGTTGTCTTAGGCGGGGATGGAACGCTCCTGGGAGCGGCACGGCGGGTGGGCCGGTACGGTGCTCCGATCCTCGGCGTTAACTTGGGGGGGCTCGGTTTCCTCACCTGCATCCCCTTGAACCAGGTCTACTCCGTTGTCCAGACCATGATTGACGGTGGCCTCCACGTGGAAAGCAGGGTTATGCTGGAAACCAGGGTCATACGGGAGGGGAGTGAGGTAATCCGGTTTCAGGTCCTGAACGATGTGGTCATAAACAAGAGCACCCTGGCCAGAATAATAGACCTTGATGTAACCATTGATAACGAGATCCTTACCACCTTCCGGGCAGATGGCCTTATCATATCCACCCCGACCGGCTCCACCGCCTATAATCTGTCGGCCGGCGGACCCATCCTCTACCCGACCGTGGAGAGCTTTATCCTTACCCCCATCTGTCCCTTTACCCTGACGAACCGGCCCATAATCGTCCCGGATACCGCACTCATAGGGATAAGGATGGGCAGGGAGAGTGAGGGGACTGTAGTGCTGACCTTTGACGGACAGGTGGGGTTCGATCTCCACCACGATGATCTTGTGGAGATTCATAAGTCCCGCGAAAAGATCAACCTGTTCAGGCCCCCTGACCAGAGTTATTTCAAGATTCTCAGGACCAAACTGATGTGGGGCGGGGCAACGCAGCTGATTGATGATTGATGACTGCCGATCCATCAACCATAGCCCTTAGATATCGTGTGGACAGGAGAGAAATCGCATATCTCAGGTTTACCCTTGAATCCTACGGCGGTATGGCCGTGGTAGGCACTCTGGACCCGTTCATTGCCCTGATTGAGGTTCGGGTCGCGCCGGGATGCGAAAAGATGGTCCGCGATCTTATCAGTTCCCTCAGGCGCGATGAGGGCCTTAAAATAGAGGAGGTGCCGGGATTTGAACCATAGATCCCTTTCAGCTAAATTCTACATAAAGACCATGGGCTGTCAGATGAATGACTACGATTCAGACTACCTGGCCAGGCTCCTCCTCAACAACGGCTATTCCCCTGCGGGTTCACCGGAACAGGCCGATCTCATTCTCATTAACACGTGTACGGTTCGGGCCAAACCTGAACAGAAGGCGTACAGTTTTTTAGGCCGCATGTCATCCCTTAAGGAGCGCAATCCAGATCTTATCATCGGCATGGTGGGTTGTCTCGCTCAGATGAAAGGACCGGAACTTCTGAGAAGGTTCCCTGTCCTCGACATAGTTGTGGGGCCGAGGGAACTGGTCCGGTTCCAACGGGTACTGGACAAGGTCCAGGGAAAGTCCAGGAGGGTCGTGGCTACCTGCCTGGACCTGCGCCCCCCTAATCCGGTATCCTTCAGGGGATATTTCAGCGGCAGGGTTACGGCCAATCTGTCAATCATGCAGGGGTGCAACAACTTCTGCAGTTATTGTATCGTCCCCCACGTGAGGGGGCGGGAGGTATCAAGACCCCACCGTGAAATCCTGGCCGAGGCCGGAAGCCTCATCAGGGAGGGGGTCAGGGAGATTACCCTGTTGGGTCAGAACGTGAATTCCTACCGCTGGCAGGGAGACGGAAAAACCTGGGATTTCCCACGTCTTCTCGGTGAATTGGGAGAGATGGGTGGACTCCTGAGGCTCCGCTTCACCACCTCACACCCCAAGGACCTGTCAGAGGATCTTATCGATTCATTTAGCCGTATCAGGAACCTGTGTGCACATATCCATCTCCCTTTCCAGGCCGGCTCAAACCGGATACTTAAACTCATGGGACGGGGCTACACCCGGGAAATCTACCTGGAACGTGTCCAGGCTCTCAGAAAATCCATTCCCCCTATTGCCATAACAAGTGATGTTATGGTAGGCTTTCCAGGCGAATCGGAGAGAGATTTCGAGCTGACCCTGGATCTCATCAGGCGAGTGGGGTTCGATTCCCTTTTTTCCTTCAAGTACTCCGACAGGGTTGGTACCTCTGCGGAGAAGATGGGCGGAAAGGTGCCAGAACCTGTGAAGGCCTCGCGCCTCAAGGCCCTGCAGGACCTCCAGAAGGAGATAAGCATAAAGCTTAACAAGGCCCTTGTGGGGACCCTGCAGCAGGTGCTGATTGAAGGACCGAGCAAGAAGGGTGGCGAGATCACAGGACGGACAGAGTCAAATAAGGTTGTAAATTTTATATGTGATCAAAGTATGATAGGCCAACTACATAAAGTACTGATTAAACATGCGTCTTTAAATTCGCTTTGGGGTGAGATTGCAGATTGATGGAAACGGAAAAAATCGATTACGGAGATGAGTCTGCCCTGGTGGTGGATGACCAGGAATCTGTCAGAACACCGGTGGCCGCCATGTTAAAACACCTGGGATTTAGAGCGGAAACAGCCGAGAGCGGCGAGGAGGCCCTGGAAATGCTCAAGGAAAAGCCCTATACCTTCCTGCTTACGGATATACGCATGTCCGGCATTGACGGCCTGGAGTTGATCAGACGAACCAAGAAAAACCATCCTGAGATCTGCTCCATCGCAATGACAGGCTATTCAAGAGAGTTCGCCTACGTTGACGTGATCAATACCGGTGCCACTGATTTTGTCAATAAACCCTTTGGAATAGAGGAACTTGAGGCCAAGATAAGGAGGGCGATAATTGAGAGAAATACACGCGAGGAGCTACAAAGGCTCTCCATAACCGATGCCCTGACCGGACTTTATAACCAGAGACATTTCTTTGCACGCCTGAACGAGGAGATTACCAGGAGTAAAAGGCAGAAGAGCAGGTTCGGTCTGATCCTCTTCGATCTGGACGATTTCAAGCTGTTTAATGACACCCTCGGACACCTTGCCGGGGACGAGCTTCTTCAAAAGGTGGGGAAGGTCATAAACGGCAATATCCGTCAGGGTGTTGATTTAGGTTTTCGCTACGGGGGTGATGAATTTGCCGTGATGCTCATAGACGCGGATGGGGCTGCCACTGAAATGACCGCGGAACGTATCAGGGAGGGGATCTGGGAGGAGTGCGGCATTATGGCTAGTTCAGGAAGTGTTCTGTACCAAGAACCAATCACAGCAGAAATCATGGTCAAAGAGGCGGATCGACGTCTGTACCTGTCCAAGAAACAGAAGAACAGCGAAAAGGGCAAACGGATGGTTGCCCTGGCTTAGGGGTTGGTGTTTTGCAGGCGTATGAATAACGTCTGATAATGTATATTATGTCAACTAAAGCGACGGGATGGCGGGATCGCCGCCGATCCTTCGCATGACCTTATC
>DREN01000433.1 GCA_011051075.1 Deltaproteobacteria bacterium
AGATGGCCTCATCCCACAGTTGCTGAGCCGTTAACCGGGGAGAGGTTTCACGTCCAGAAGGAGTTATAAGTGAACGCGAAGGAAATGATAAAAAGGGCCCTTGAATCGGGGCAGTATGCCCTGAATGAGGCCGAATCCAAGAGGCTCCTGGCCCTGTACGGAATACCGGTGGTGGACGAGGCGGTCTGTTCGGACCCGGAAGAGGCGGCTGCCCGGGCTGAGGAGATCGGTTTCCCCGTGGTCCTCAAGGCGCTCGGCGCCAGACTGACCCACAAGACCGAACAAGGCCTGGTAAGGCTCGGACTTGACAGTACCGCAGAAATAATCGAGGCGGCCAGGGAAATGACCACAGAGGCCGGGGACGACCTGGAGGGCTGGCTGGTTCAACCGCTGGTTTCCGGACGCAGGGAGATGGTGGCCGGTCTTTTCAGGGATGAGCAGTTCGGCCCGGTGGTCATGTTCGGTCTGGGTGGCATCTTTACCGAGGCCCTGAGCGATGTGGTCTTTAAGGTGGCGCCCTTCAACAGGGCCCATGCGGCTCACATGCTGGATCAGGTCAGGTCCAGGTCGCTGCTGGGTCCCTTTCGAGGGGAGGCCCCGGCAGACCGTGAGGCCCTGCTGAATACGCTGCTGGGCCTGTCCAGACTGGGTGTTGAACTTGAGCAGGTGGCCGAGGTGGATATCAACCCCCTTTTGATCACCCCGGAGGGTGAAGTCAGGGCCGTTGACGCCCTGGTGGTTACAGGGAAGGCCCAGGTCAGAAGGCCGGGACGCGTCCCGGTGGATCCTGCGAAAGTAGGTGCCCTGTTTCATCCCAAGGGGGTCGCCTTTGTCGGCGCATCTGCCAGTTTCGGCAAGTGGGGCAACATCATGTTCTCCAACGTGCTGGCCGGTGGCTTCGAAGGACCGGTGTACCTGGTCAATCCCAAGGGCGGAGAGATCGCAGGGCGCCCGGTATACAAATCGGTAGCTGACATCCCCGGGCCGGCGGACCTGGCCGTGGTCACGGTGCCGGCCTCCAGGGTGATGGACCTTCTGCCCCAGTTGGAGGCCAGGGGGATTACCGGCATGATCCTGATCACTTCGGGATTTGCCGAGATCGGTCCAGAGGGCAAGGACCTTGAGGACAGGCTGGTAGAGGAGGCCCGCCGCCGGGGTATTCTCATCCTGGGGCCCAACACCATGGGAATCTGTAATCCCCACCACAGGTTCTACTGCACCGGAGCCATCAGCCGCCCAGCCCCAGGGCCCACGGCCTTTGTGGCCCAGTCGGGCAACATGGGTGTCCAGTTGTTGGGCTTTGCCGAGGAACAGGGGATTACTATCAGGGCCTTCGGGGGTTCGGGCAACGAGGCCATGCTGACTATAGAGGACGCCCTGGACGGATTTGCCGTTGACGGGCTGACCAGGACGGTGCTCCTGTACATCGAGAGCGTTAAGGACGGAAGACGGTTTTTTGAATCGTGCCGCAAGGTGGGACGAAAAAAACCGGTGATCGTGTTAAGGGGAGGCCGGACAAGGGCCGGTGAAAGGGCCGCGGCCAGCCATACCGGGGCACTTGCCTCGGACAGCCGTGTCTTTGACGCGGCCTGTGACCAGGCCGGGGTGATCCTTGCGGACCAGCCCATGGATCTGCTGGATTTCTGTGCCGCATTTTCCTCAATACCCCTTCCCAGGGGCAACCGGGTGGCGATTATGACCCTGGGAGGCGGATGGGGAGTCATCACCGCTGACCTTTGCAACGAATACGGTCTTGAGGTCCCTGACCTGGACCAGGAACTGATAGAGGCCTTTGACAAGTTGCTGCCACGGTTCTGGAGCCGATCCAATCCGGTGGACCTGGTGGGAGACCGCAACCTGGAAGTCCCCCTGAAGGTGATGGATCGACTCGTGGCCTGGGGGGGGTGCGACGCGGTAATTAACCTGGGTATTGTGGGACGCAAGCACCTGTTTACCCGTTTGAAAGACACCTGCCTGGCAGTCAATCCCGATGTGTCCCCCGATGATATGAAGGCCCTCCATCAGATGGCCCGCCAGTACGAACAGAACTATATCCAGCACCTGGTCAATCTCATGGACCGGTACCAGAAACCGATCATCGGTGTCAGCCTGGCAAAGGTATCAGGAGATAAGACCGTCGTCGGTGTGGAGGGCAGCAACCATAAGGGCGTTTTCTTTCCTGCCCCGGAACAGGCGGTCAAGTCCCTGTCGCGTATGTACCACTACCGGCGCTGGCTGGTTCGGGAAGGCGTGGTTAGATAAGGATTTAACGATGAATTTACCCAAGACCGTTCGTATCCGTGAAGTGGGCCCCCGCGATGGGTTTCAGATGGAGCGCGAATTTATCCCCACAGCCACAAAAATTGAAATAATCAATGCCCTGGTCCGCACGGGCCTCTGTCTTTTTGAAGCCACTTCCTTCGTCTCCCCCAGGGCTATCCCGCAAATGCGTGACGCAGCCCAAGTCTTGGCAGGGATTGACCGCCATGAGGGCATGGAGGTGGGGGCCCTTGTCCCCAACATCCGGGGAGCGGAAAATGCCGCGGCAGCGGGCGTGGATGAGATAGTTCTTCTGGTCTCGGCATCGGAAAGCCACAATAGGAGCAATATCAACCAGTCCATAGAAGGGTCCTTGAGGGGTTTCGAGACCATGGCTGAAATAGCCTCGGAGGCCGGTATAACCGTGCGTGGCTCCATCTCTGTGGTGTTCGGCTGCCCCTTTGAGGGCAACGTCCCTGTGGAGAATGTGGACCGGATAGTAGAACGAATGGCGGCCCTGGGGATAACGGCCGTAACCCTTGGTGACACAACCGGCATGGCCACACCGCCCATTGTGCGGCGGGTCTGCCGTTCTGTCATGGACAAATACCCCGGTCTTGAGATTGGATTACATTTTCACAACACCAGGGGCCTGGGCCTGGTCAACGTCTACGAGGCCCTCGGCATGGGGTTTGATATCTTTGAATCTTCCATAGGGGGCCTTGGAGGATGCCCCTTTGCACCGGGAGCCACCGGAAACGTATGCACAGAAGACCTTGTTTATATGATGGAAGAGCTGGGGCTTGAAACAGGTATAGACCTGGTTGAACTAATTCGGGTCGCAAAGAAGGTGGAAGAGACCGTGGGCCGGGAACTTCCGGGCCAGGTGATGAAGAGCGGCAGGCGGCTGGACCTTTACCCACCTCTGCTAAACCCCCTGATATAACAATCCTTTTCAGCATTTTACCCTGTCTTGATATACAAGCAAGCCAAGATAGACAACCCCTTCTGCCTTAGGGGCAATGCTGTCATCCGCAAAGGGAGGTTATAGACTTCCTGATAAAGATTTTGGACTGCGTTATCGGTCGGAATCGTCGACGACGTACTATGGGTACGACTTACTCCGATTCCTCCCTGTGGCCTTGCCAAAATCATTATCTGAAACTCTATAGTACCACCTCTTTGAAAAAGAGGCCCCCGCGGACGGACTCCCGCTACGGGCGGGATAGATCCCGTATCCACAATTGCTGAAGTCTAACCGAACAGGTCGAATTTTTTTAAACCTTTTTCTCTTATGGCTCGTCTATGGTAGTAATGGCCCATGGAAGATCAGGATCTGATAACATCGTTTTTACGGGGAGAGGAGGAGGCGTTTGAGGGTCTGATGGCCAGGTATCAGCGACCGTTGTTCTACCTAATAAGGGCCATGGTCAGGGATAGGGAAGAGGCCAGAGACATCACCCAGGAGGCCTTTATAAAGGCCTTCAGAAATCTGCGGAAGCTCAGGAAAAGGGATCGGTTCAAACCATGGCTGTTCAGGATAGCCGTCAACGCGGTCAGGGACCATATGAGAACAAGGAGGGAGGATGAGGAACTGGACAGATACGCGGAGTCTGATCTTCCCTCCCAGGAGACAAGATCCATACAGAGGGATCTGAAAGAGAAAATCAGGGAGGAGTTGAACGGCCTCCCCCCGAGACAGAAAGAGGTCTTCATCCTGAGGATTTTTCAGGACCTGGGGTTTAATGAAATAGCTGAAACACTCGATATTAATCCGAAAACAGCAAGGGCTCATTTCCATTTTGCCCTGAAGAGAATAAGAGAGCAACTGAGAAAAAGGGGTATTGCCAATGAAGTGTGATGAATTCTGGGACAGATGGGCTGATCTGCCTGAAAGAAAAGCGGATATGCCGGGAGATATGAAGGAGCATCTTAAGGCCTGTTCCACCTGTTCCCTGGAACTTTCCCTTGTTCAGCAGGGGCTGGAGGAACTGAGACAGGAGATTGAAGAGGAAGAGAGCGCTCGGTTCTGGCATGGCCTGAGGCAGGGGGTGAGGGCCGGTATCATGATACCGCGAAGAAGGTTCCCCCTGGTTTTTTCCTGGCAGAAGATAGGATGGGTAGCGGCTGGGGTGGTCCTTCTCTTCCTCATGTTCAGGGGTTTCCCCCCCCATCCTGCCGGCATCCATGAAGAAGACGTCCTGCTGCTCACGGGGCTGGATCCCATGACCGTGCTCTATACGGGGCCGGAATCGCTGCTGGAGGATGCGGATGATGAGTTTTTCGGATCTGATCTGTTCAGGGGTATTACCGATGGCTGGACATCCCTCCTTGATCAGGCCGCCACAGGGGCTATTGTGAATCATGGAGATGGTGACCTTCCCGGGCAGGTGATGGAAAAGTCGAGAACCCGGGGCAGATGGGAAGGGTTTTGCCCCAAAGTGCTTATAAGCTGCCGTCAACAGCTCAACCACTTAACCTGAGCTAAAGGGGGTATCTGAAATGAAAAGGCTTACTGTTCTTCTGTTTTCCATCGTTTTTCTCATGGTCTCGTGGCCTGCGGGGGCAACGGCAGCCCCCCCAAGGCAGGACAGGGCGAGGGAACGCCTTGTCACCATGAGGAACTGGAAGCTGATGCAGGAGATGGACCTTACGGGCGAAAAGGCGCAAAGGGTGTTCGATATCCTGAAAAAATACGACGATAAGAGGGAGAGGCTCATCTTAAGGAGGCGCAGATTATTGAAGGCCCTGAGAGATGAGACAGGGAGGGCCGAGCCCTCGGAGGAGGTCCTCAAAAGATTGATGAAGGATCTTGTCCGGGTCAACGTCGGTCTCGCGGGTCTTCCAGAAGAGGAAATAAAGGGCCTGAGCGAGGTCTTCAGTCTGCAAGAACAGGCCCGCTATCTGCTCTTTGTGGAGCGCTTTGGCAGGGAGATGCACAGGATTCTGCGAGAGTCGAGAAACCCCGATCGGAGAAGAGAACGTCCCCGGAGGTAAGAGAATGAAAAGATTACTGATAGTCACCCTTTTATCCCTCTTTGCCTCTGCGACCCTGCCGGTTTACGGGGCGGACGAAGCTGATTCGCCCCCCATCTATGTGAGTATTGTCATGCATAACGAAGAGCCCGCCGGGGGAGGGTATCCTGACTTTGTCGAGGATCAACGGGCTTTTTTCAGGCACAGAAAGGCCCTGCTCAGATTCGTTAAGATGCTCCATAAGAACGGCGTGATGTTCAACTTTCAGTCTGACTGGAACTTCCTCAAGGCGGTGGCCCTCTATGACAGGGGAACCCCAGAGACCGGGGGAAAGAATATCGTGCGTTACATGAGGGAAGACCTTGGGTTCGAGGTTGATCCCCACGCCCATGAGACCCTCTACAACTACGCTGATGTGGCATATCTGATCAAGGCCCTGGGGGTTGAGCCCTCGGGTACGGTGGGCGGTTTTCAGGCGCTCCCACCCGCAAATTCCAGGCTCGAATATCTGTGGCAGCCCATCACCGGCAGGCAGTACCCTGAATTCATCTGGGAGGCACAGGTCCTGTGGGGAGGGGCCACCCTCAACCATGTGAATGAGGAACTGCTCTGGGTATCAGGGGTCTGGAAGCCGGAGGATAACCATCACTTCCTGGAACACGACGACGCTGCCCCTCTTCCCCACATAGGAGGGTTCGGCAGGGGATGGGAAAAGCTGGGTCTCCTGCTTAAGATGCAGCAGAGCGGGGAACTGGAGCAGGGCAGGATCCACACCTGCACCATATTTGTAACCCAGAGCAAGGTATTGAAACCTGCCTTTATCAGGGAGTTTGAGGGGGAGATCAAGGCCCATGACCAGGCAGGCGATCTGGCCTGGACCGGTCTGGCCCAGGTGGCCGAGATCTGGAGGAGCGAGTACGGTTCATCTCCAGCTATCCTCCCTTACTTAGAGGTCGCCGGGGGGAACCTTCTCTCCAACCCTGGCGTTGAACAGGGAACAGACGGCAGACCCCTGGCATGGACTCCCCGTACCCTGGCCGGGGGCACAGAGAACCCTGTTTTTGTCTGGGAGGCCGCAAAATCAAGTGAAGGCCGTTTCAGCCTCCGCATAGAGAACATGGGCTTTGGAGGGGGAATGTGGCAGCAGGTCGTGCAGGTGGCGGCGGGAACGGTTTATACCTTGAGCGGATATGTTGGCTTTGAGAATGTGATACCCCCGGGACGGTGCAACCTTCAGGTGGTCTTCAGGGATAAGGGGGGCAATATTCTCGAATTTGTGGACCTGCCCTTTCATGACGGCACGAGGCCATTTGAGCTTGATTATCCCAGCAGGTTGAAGTTCCGCGCCCCGGCCCATGCGGCCACGGCCGAAGTCAACTGTTTCCTGCAGGGCCCTGGTGTTGCCTGGTTTGATGATCTTTTCTTCGGTCCCGCCCTTTCAGGGAAGATCAGCGGCAGGGTCATTTCTGAGGGTGGGCCTGTAGATGGGGCCCGTGTCTGGCTCATGGGCGATCCATGGGGCAGGGTTTACGAGGCATACACGGACCAAGCAGGCCGCTATCTTCTTGAACATGTGCCGGTGGCCTTTCCCCGCTACGTGATGATGGCTGAAAGGGAGGGGTTCAGGAGCAGGCCGGCCGGTGACGTGGCGGTCAGGGCAGGGGAAAGTACGAGGGTTGATTTCGAGCTTTTTGAGGGAAGGAACCCCGTGGATCTGCTCAGGGTCAAGTTCGCCTGTCTGGGACTCAACTACCATGTTGCACCGAACCAGGTTCCCACCGATGCGTTGATCCCCATTGAATCCGAGGACTACCCTGAATCGATCCGTGAGTACCTCAAGAGCGACAGGTATATTACCTCCCATGACCCGGCTGTCGTGGCCCTGGCAGACCAGATCCTGAGCAGCCTGGATCCGGCAACCCGGAAAGACACCTATGCCGTGGCCTGGGCCGTGTACGAGTGGGTTGCCAAGAATATCAGCCATGACGCGGTATTCGGTGAGGTCAAGGGGCCTTATATGGACGTGACCAGCGGGATATACCAGACCATCTTAGGGGGATGGGCCTGGGGCAGGAACTTCTACGGCTGGTGCTACAGACCCGCGCAAACCGTTGCCCTGGGAAGCGCCATCTGCGTTGAGCACGCGTGGCTCAGCGCCGCCCTGCTGCGGGCCCTTGGTATTCCCGCAAGGGTGAGCGTGGGATCTACCCAGTTCTGGGTCCAGAGACCGGGTGAATATGGCTACTGGGTGGGACTTTCCACGAGCTCAGGGTCAAACGCCTACAGGGAACACGGAGTGCTTGGGCCGGGCTTTGGGGGCCTGGAGTCTCCGGCATTTTTTTCAGTCACAAGCGAGCCGGTGCTCCACGAGGACTGGTCCATCAAGGGCAAATGCCTGTGGCATGAAAAACATCCCTGGTCAGAGACCTATCCCGGTACCGAGGAGGGGCTGGCCCTGGCCCTGGACCATATGGACAGGTTCATGGTGAACGGAACTGCTCCCAAAGGCCTGCCCTCTTCCCCTGAATCGGACCGATTCAGGATATACTACAGGGACGTGACCATCGACCTGAACAACGTGGACGGGCCGGGAAGCGTGGATATCCGCTTCCCCCTTGTTTCAGAGTCTGAGGCTCATCATGACATGAAAGCTCAGGCCTACTGGTCCAACCATCCCGAATGCATCGAGCGCACCTATGTTGAAGAGATAACCAACCCTCCGGTGGAGGGAAAGCTCAGATGGTTTCACATTGTCTTTGACCTGACCAGGCTTGTGGGGACCCTGGATTTAACGTGGTAGGGTAATCGGGCAAAAGCATCCTCTAAGGGCTAACTCAAAAAAGACTTACTCCCGCTGAAGCGGGACTCATATTTGGGTCATATTCGGAGTCTCGCAGGCTCGATTACCTGGTCGGCACGATTGAGTGAAGCCGCAGGAATAATGGATTGTTTCGCGGATCTAAACCCTCTGCGGAGGGGTTATCTGACTGATGCTGGATACTGGATGCTGGATAAAGAAAGGTGGATTTTGCTATAATAGATTCCCACTATCGATACCCTCTATCCAGAAACCAGTATCTCGCCTAAAGGAGCTGATTATGAAAGTAAACAAGATCGATCATATATGTATCGCGGTAAAGGACCTGGAGGCGGCCAGGAAGGTATGGGAGCCCATGCTGGGCAAGTCAGGCCCTGATGACGCCTATATGGATGAGGCTGAAAAAATCAACGTGGCCAGGTACTGGCTGGGTGAGGTGGGCTTTGAACTGATGGAGTCCACCAGCCCGGATGGCGATGTTGCAAGGTTCATAGAGAGACGGGGTGAGGGGGTGATGCTCATCAGTTTTAATGTGGACAACACCAGAGAGGCCGTTCAAGAACTCAAGGCAAAGGACTACCCCTTTATCCCGGATTCAGGGGGCGAGGTGGCAAGGCCTTTCCGTGACTGTGAGTTTGCCTTCATACACCCGAAGAAGCTTAACGGCGTACTCACCGAGCTGATCGACTACAAGTGGGATGAGTTTAAATAGACATTGGAAATTCAGACATCGTTAAGTGGTTAAGTAGTTGACTGGTTAAGTCGTTGTTATGATTGATCATACCCATGATTGCCTTGAAAATTGGACAGCCAGGATTTGAAAAGCCATAACATCCTGAAATAGTAGAATATATTTTCCTACTCAACCATTTAACCACCCAACTATTCAACGAGGTCTGAAATTAGGGATTAGGAACTGGAAACTGGAAATTGGGGTTCGAGATAGGTTCTGAGAGGGGCCTGTGTTTATCCACTTGGGAGGTGGCGGTTGACAAAGGCCTGAACAGCGGCTGGGTATTCGGGGGTAAGGCTGCAATCACTGTGGCCCGCCCCCTTTCCTATAAAGACCTCGGCCCTGCCGGCCGGGAACCCGTCCCTCAACCTCCAGACGTTGTGAAGGGGGAAGTTTTCATCCCTGTCCCCGTGGATAATGAGAACCGGGATATCGATCTGACGGGCTAGGAGCGCGGGGCTCACCCCGTCCATCCTGAACCTGTAAAATATGTCCATCCACAGGACCACCATTGGTCCGAAGATGACCCCGAAAAACAGGTTGTAGGCCCTGTAAAGGGAGCGGAGGGCCTCTTTTGTGCGGGCGTAGCATCCCTCCAAAAAGAGGAGTCTTACTCTTTGGGGGTTCCTGTTGGCGGCAATGGCGGCCCCCGCGGCCCCGGCCGAGTGGCCGTAGAGGAGTACGGGTTCGTTCACCCAGTCCAGAACAGACTCGATATCCTCGGCAAATCTGGAGGCGTTCATGAAGCGGTTGGGGGTGGACCGGCCATGGTCCCGGGCGCTGTGGATCACCGTGGTGAACCCCATTTTCCCGAAGATCCTGGCCCTTGGGACCATACGGTCCCTGTTTCGGCCCCAGCCGTGGGCAAGCACCACAACACCCCTTGAAGTCCCTTCCGGTTCAACCCGCCATACCTCAATCTCACCACCGTCTGAGGCGGGGATCCTGGTATCGGTGACCTTACCCCAGTCAGGTGGATGTGTGACCGGGTTTCTGGGGATCTGGAGGGCCAGGTAGGTGAAGAAGAGCGACAGGACCAGATAGATGGCCGCGCTGATAATCAGAATGTTCAACCAGATGATATCGTGCATCTAAGAGTTCTAACCTCTGTTCGGGTAGCTTTTGAATCCTGCGGTTGCCTTTGGTTTTTCCTTTCTTTTCCCCCTTCTCTTGAGCTTTTTCCTTCTGAGATTCTTCCTCCTTTGCCTGCTTCAACAGGTCCTTGATACTGATTCTCCGTAATAATCCCTTTTTCGATGAGAATTTCAAGGATTCTTTGGTTGACCGATCTCTTTTTCTGGGCACCAACCTCTCCCGGCCAGATGATGAGAAAGATTCCACACATAAAAACGGCGATCCTGAGCCTTTTGCCCATAACTGTCTCCTTATATCAACTCCTGGGTTTTTTTGGATTGGCCGAATACGGCCCTTCTTGAAGTCATGGGCTTTATGGTCTATTATGGATGGTATTGTCAAGTAACTTCTAATTGAGGAGTATAAAAAGATTAATAAGCATGATAAGCAACCAGAAATAACATTTCTGATCGCCGCCATCGATCTTGAAACATCACACCAGCGGTGTGCCGAGGACTAAAACCGGCAAGGGGGATGGTTTCTTAGAGACTCCTTTTAAGATAGTCCAACTGGGACACACGTCATTCCTGGAGGCCGAGAATGGCGGGCGCATATTTTTCGATCAACTCAACTGATAAACAAGATCGGCCTGATAGTCGAACGGTTTCGAACCTGTTTAAGCCGCGGGGCCGCTTTTGGACGGTTCGTGATTCTGATTGACACAGATAGCCTAAGATAATATGCTAATAGGATAAAAAGAGCGATTTTCCGCGGCAGGGATTAAAAAAAGATAGTCTGGCACAGTAGTCCACATTCTTATTTTCAGGGAGGAAAAAATGAAACGTTTTTCGATCTGCATTGCGGCCTTTTCCCTTTTCACGGTGTGGGGGCTTCATATCCCTGCGACCCATGCAGGTACCATGGATCTTATTACCACCCTGGTTAGTTCACTGGGGATTACAAAGGACCAGGCCATGGGCGGGACAGGGGCATTGTTTCAGAACGCCGAAGAAAACCTGATCGGTCAGGATTTCCAGAAGGTCTCTGACGCGGTGCCCGGTATGGACCGGTACCTGGCAGCGGCCCCTGCCCGTGCA
>DREN01000266.1 GCA_011051075.1 Deltaproteobacteria bacterium
GAAATAAGCTTCGGGAAAGCCCCAGGAGAGGGACTCGGTTGGAGCCTGTACTGGTCCCTGCCTGCTCCGAAGCTGTAATCCGACTAAGGGGGCGTTCCATGTCGTGATGGAATATTTTGTTGCGTCCTTTGCGTTTAGACTTCAGCAATTGTGGATATGGGATCTATCCCGTCCGTGGGGGCCTCTTTTCCAAAGGACGCAAAACCCTATCTCATTACATGGGGCCGGCAGCATGCGCTTGAAATAAGCTTCGGGAAAGCCCCAGGAGAGGGACTCTGTTGGAGCCTTTACTGGTCCCTGCCTGCTCCGAAGCTGTAATCCGACTAAGGGGACGTTCCATGTCCTGATGGAATATCTTGTTGCGTCCTTTGGAAAAGAGGCCCCCACGGACTAAGGGTAACCGCACAGGTCGAACTTTCTTGCCAGGGCTCTGTCATACTTGCGTGATATCAGCACATTCGCGTCGACTTTGACGTTTCCCTGACTTTTTTGCCGGTTCAATTGAAAAAATAGTGTTAATATGAGAAGATAGATCAGGTGCTTCTCCTTTGGTGCCTCAGGATGCGGGTTTTATGATCCCGTCTGCTTGCGGCATGAACACTGCTCACTCATTTGGTTGGGGCCGAAGGCCTGCATTGGGGGGAGGTATAATGGAACTTACCCGCAGATCCAGGATCAGGTGGGAAAGGGCAAAGGAACTCAGGAAGAGGGGGGAGTTTCAGGAGGCCGAGGAAGTGCTGAAACAGGCCCTGGACGAGGAGCCCGAGAACCTGCTCCTCATGGCGAGCCTTGCCGAGGTCTATCTGAGACAGGAAAGGCCCCTTGAGGCCAGGGTCCTGGCCGAGGCGATTCTCGCCGCAAATGCCCACTACCCCCAGGCCATCTATATCCTGGGAGAGGTTTACTACCGTGAAAAGAACTTCAAGGAGGCCCTTCACTGCTTTCAGCAGGCGGCCCAGAAAGACAAGAGACCCTACCTGACCCTGCGGGTGGCCAGGACCCTCCGCAGCCTGGAGCAGTATCAGGAGGCCCTGGAGACCGTGGATTCCATATTGTTGAAACACCAAGACAGCCCTTCTGTGCTGAAGGAGAAGGCCATCGTGCTGAACCGGATGGGACGCTACCATGATGCCCTTTCCGTGTACGAGGATCTGCGGAGCAGGGGCGTGAGAGACGACTTTGTTGGCAAGGAGATAGTAAGGTTGAAGGCCCTCTTAAGTGAGCGGGAGGTGACCGTTGAGGAGTTGCGGAAGGTGGCGGATCTCCCTTCCGGCAGAAACAACGCGCAAATACAGGGCCTCATGGGGACCAAGCTGAAGAACGCGGGCATGACCAGGGAGGCCGCGGAAGCCTTTAAGAGGGCGGGAAAGCTCGAGCCGGACAACCCCTACTTCATAAAACAGGAGGGATACTGCCGCTATCATGCGGGAGAATATGCAGAGGCCCTGAGGTGCCTGACCCAGGCCCTGAGGAAAGATCCCGATGATGTGTATGTCAAGGCGACCCTGGAAAAGATATACGTCTCAACCGGTGATTTAGAGGACTATCTTGATCTTTTGGAAGGGCTGGTACAGGAGCATCCCCAGAATTTCAAGCTCCTGGGAACACTGAAAGGGATAAGAAAACGGGTGGAGGCGGAGAAAAACAGGGCGGAGGGAACTCCATGAGGTCCGGGAAAGACAAGGGGTTTTGCATAGGCGATCTTGTGGAGATCCCCGAGATCAAGACCGTGATCCAGCTGGAGGACCTGAAGGACCCCCGGCTCTCCCGGATGATCCTGGAGACCTTTGTTCTGACAGGAGAGGTCCTGGATAACCTGAAGGCCGTTCTGACCGGTCTGTGCGGTGGAGAGGGCCGCGGCATCTTCCTGAAGGGCCATTTCGGTTCAGGCAAGTCTCATTTCCTTGGGATGCTCAGCCTCCTCCTCAAGTCTCCCGGGTCCTGGAAGGCCCTGGTCTCCCAGTCCCCTGACCTGGCGGATTTTGAAAGGAGGCTGGCCGACTTTAACTTCCTGGTGGCGGAGGTATCCCTGGTTCAGCACAGGGCCTCGGAGTTCATTGAGGATATTATCACAGGGGAGATCACCAGGATACTTGGAGCTGAACCCCTGTTCACGGACCACGATTCACATTCCAGGCACGATCTTTTTCTGCGTCACGGGGAAATCATCCTCCAGCGTGGCTATACAGGCATGGTTATTCTGGTGGATGAGATCCTCCGGTTCTTTCATGAAAAGACCTCTCTGAGGGGGGCTGGCTCTGACCCCAATGAGATATTTCAGGGGTTTCAGAGGTTTCAGGATGCCTATTCCAGCCTCTATATCGCGGCCCACAGCAGGGAGAGGGGTATGGAGAGGTTCCGGCACTATGAGAAACTCCTCCACTCAAGGCCCTACGGGATACTTAAACGCCTGGACCGTCTTGAGATGATCTCGGTCAAGCACAATCGAAGGTCTGTTGAGCAGGACCTCTCCTCTGTGCTCGTGAACCGCTGTACCCGGTCTCCCGGGGAGGATCTTCCTGCCAGGCCCGTCTGTTCCTGCGGATTCCGGCTTGGGGAAACCCTCTCCCTCAAACCCGTAAGGGAGATAGAGAGGGAGATAGACCAGGGCATATCAGAAACCCTGGAGGCCCTGAAGCCCCCGTCCATACAGGAGAAGATCTGCGGGAGGCCCTGGTCAGGACCGGG
This sequence comes from Deltaproteobacteria bacterium, assembly GCA_011051075.1. Classification (GTDB taxonomy): domain Bacteria; phylum Desulfobacterota; class DSM-4660; order Desulfatiglandales; family Desulfatiglandaceae; genus Desulfacyla. The sequence goes on from DREN01000266.1 coordinate 2,689, forward strand.
ATCCGGACGCCCCCTTTCCTTAAGGAGGAGGAGAAAACCCTGAGCGAGAACCTTGACCGGGCCGTGGAGGAGTTCAGGGCCTTCTACGGCATGGCCCTCCCCGTGTGGGAGGGGGAAAAGGGGCCGCGGCCGGTCATGATTGAGGATGTGCCGGGCCTTGTCTCAAGGCTGCGCCGGGTGCCTGATCATTCCCGGCGTCTGTACCTGCTAATGGATGGGATGCGCTGGGACCTGTGGGAGAGGATCAGGGAGGGCCCCATCTGGGCCCACTGTCCCACTGACACGGCTACGCAGCTCTCGAGATTTGAACGGGCACTGGATGACCTGGACACTGACGGGAGAGAGGGATCACTCCTCTGGAAACTGAGCGGGATTGACGAGAAGGTTCACAGTGAAAAAGGACCCCTGTCACATCTGAGCGGTAACATAATCAGCTATCTTGAGATCGAGTGGCTCCACAGGCTGAGGAGACTTTCCCCGGGAACCCTCCTGATCCTCTTTGCAGACCACGGGTTTGTGGAAAATCCCGCCTTTGATCCTTCGGCCAAGTACGAGAACCCCCGGTACATCCACGGGAAGGACTCACCCTTTGAGGTGATCGTACCCTGGGCCTGGGTCATGCGTGTGTGAGGGAAGGGGAGACGGAACGGTGGAACTGAGGGTTTGCAATCCCTCATCGGTTTTGTTAAGGTCCCGCGGCGTGGAGACCGTCGGATCATGGTAAAAAACCGTTACAGGCACTATTTAGGACGGCAGAGACCGGGAACTGAAACCAATCAGGGAAGACGAAGGAGGGAGATATGGAGACAGTAGAGGCGGTGATCGCCCGTGAGATCCTGGATTCAAGGGGAAATCCCACCGTTGAGGTGGAGGTGGGGCTCAGTGACGGCGCTTTCGGTAGGGCCGCCGTGCCTTCTGGCGCGTCAACGGGAAAATATGAGGCGGTTGAACTCAGGGACAAGAGGAGAAAGCGCTACGGAGGAAAGGGTGTTGAGCAGGCGGTGAAGAACGTGAACCAGGTCATCGCCCCGGCCCTGCTCGATATGGAGGCCACTGATCAGCGGCTCATCGATAAGACCCTTTTAGAACTTGACGGCACCAGGAATAAGGGGAAGTTAGGGGCCAACGCCATCTTAGGGGTTTCCCTGGCCGTTGCAAGGGCCGCGGCCGACTCCCTGTACATGCCACTCTACCGCTACATAGGGGGGACCAACGCCTGTCGTCTGCCCATGCCCATGATGAATATCTTAAACGGCGGGGCCCACGCGGCCAATAACGTGGATCTCCAGGAGTTCATGGTGGTCCCCATAGGCGGGAGGACCTTCAGGGAGGCCCTTAGGATCGGCGCGGAGGTCTTCCATGCCCTGGCCGGGGTTCTCAAGGAGAAGGGATTTTCCACCGCCGTGGGTGACGAGGGGGGCTTTGCCCCCGATCTGAAGTCCGATGAAGAGGCGATTGAGATGATCCTGGCCGGCATAAAGGCCGCCGGCTACAAACCGGAAAAGGACGTGGTACTCGCCCTAGATCCGGCCTCGTCCGAGTTCTATGACAAGGGGAAGTACGTTTTCAAGAAATCCGATCGGTCCGTGAGGAGCGGGGAGGAGATGATCGCCTTCTACGAGGACTGGGTTGATCGTTATCCTATCTGGTCCATTGAAGACGGTCTGGATGAGAACGACTGGAAAAACTGGAAGAAGATGACGGAGAGGCTGGGTGACCGCATACAGATTGTGGGTGACGACCTGTTTGTCACAAATACACGGCGCATCTCAAAGGGGATCAAGGAGAGGTCGGCCAACGCGGTTCTCATAAAGCTCAACCAGATAGGCACCCTGACCGAAACCCTGGACGCGGTCAAGATGACACACCAGGCCGGGTGGAACGTGGTTATCTCACACAGGTCTGGAGAGACCGAGGACTCGTTCATCGCGGATCTGGCCGTTGCAACGGGGACCGGTCAGATAAAGACCGGTTCCCTGTGCCGGTCCGAGAGGATCTGCAAGTATAACCAGCTCCTGAGGATAGAGGAGGAGTTAGGGGATGCGGCCCTGTTTGGCGGGCTTGAAAGATGACCCCTGCCGGTTGAGCCGTTCGGCATCCTTATTTTCTCGGTTTACACTTACGGTTTTTCAATTACCTACAGAAAAGTGTAAACTACTTTTTGCTCTTATGAAGGATGCCAGCCGTTCTTTGGGGTATTGTAATGTGGTGGGTCGGGGAGTGAGGAGCCCCGGCCCTTTTTGGATTGATAACAGATTTAGGTGTTGGGGCCCGGATGAACCCTGGAGCAGGGCGGGATGTGGAGACCTCCAGTCCCCTGACCTGTCCGGCCCGGAGCGACTCCGGTCCCATGAGGAATAGTAAATGGCCTATGACGCGAGCAAAGACCAGGTACTCGACACCTGGGAAAACGAGGAGACAGGGCTTCAGATATCCATAAACCGTTACGGGGACGGGGAACCCAAGCTGCAGATCGGCCCCAGGACCTACACCAAGAAGGACGGAACCAGGGGCACCACCAGGACGGGCAGACTCAGTATGGCCGATGTACTCTGGCTTGAGGAGACCATGGTGGAGGTCAGGGACAGGATGAACCAGTACTTTCTTGAGGAGGGATGAGCTCAGCCTATGAGCCTCTCAACCTCCCTGGCGAGCCGGACGCAGTAGATCTCGGTCTCCCGGTCCGTGGGTCCTTCAACCATCACCCTGCACAGGTTCTGGGTGCCCGAGTAGCGCACCAGTACGCGGCCCTGATCCCCGAGCAGGGTTTCCACCCGGCCTATGGCCTCTACCAGGCCGGGAACCGAGGATATCTCCGGTTTATCCCGGACCTCCACGTTGATGAGCCTCTGGGGATAGACATCCATCAGGGATGCCAGTTGGGAAAGGGGCTTTCTCTCCCTTATCATGGCCGCGATGAGCCGGAGGGCGGTGATGACGCCGTCGCTGGTGGTATGGTGATCCAGCATTATCACGTGTCCCGATTCCTCACCCCCCATCACCGCCCCGAGACGTCGCATCTCCTCTAACACGTACCTGTCACCCACCCTGGACTCACGGCGGTCAATGCCCTCTCTCCTGCACGCCTTGCTGAGGCCGAGGTTGCTCATTGCGCTGGTGACCAGGAGGTTGTTCTTGAGCCTTCCCTCCTCTTTGAGGGCCCTGGCGCAGATGAACATGATCTGATCACCCGTTATCTCCCTCCCCTCTTCGTCCACGGCTATGAGACGGTCTCCGTCGCCGTCAAGGGCCAGGCCAAGGGAGGCACGGGTCTCCCTCACCCGCTCCCGCAGGTCCCGGGTAAACTGGGAACCGCAGTTGTGGTTGATATTTGTCCCGTCGGGGGTGTTGTGTATGGTGGTGATTCGGGCCCCAAGGGAGCTGAAGAGGGCAGGTGCGGTCCTGTGGGCGGCGCCGTTGGCCGTATCAAGGACTATCCTGATCTCTCCCATGGTCAGGTCCGGGGGAAAGGCCTTTCTGAGAAAGGATAGGTAGCGGTCAAAAGGGGCGTCAACAGATGCCCGCCGGCCCATATCTTGTGATGGGGCCGCTGCCTGGTGAAGGCCGCCTGTGAGGACAAGATCCTCGATCGCCTGCTCCTCACGGTCGGTCAGCTTGAACCCGTGCGCGGAAAAAATCTTGATTCCGTTGTCCTTAAACGGGTTGTGGGACGCGGAGATCACGATCCCCGCGCTCATATGAAGGTCGGCAGTGAGAAAGGCGATGGCAGGAGTGGGGAGTACCCCCACCGGACAGGGCTCGCCACCCATGGAGGCGATCCCCGCCGCAAGGGCGCACTCCAGCATGTCACCGGAGATACGGGTGTCTCTGCCGATTATAATCCGTACCTTCCCGTTCCCCTTTCCGAGCACACGGGTAAGGGCCTGGCCCACGGTAAAGGCGGTCATCCCGTCCATGGGAAAGAGGTTGGCCTCACCCCTGATTCCATCGGTACCGAATAGTCTACCCATGGGTTTCTGTTTTCTCTCCCTGAGGAGTGCTGGTCAGTCTCCTGAACAGGTTCATGGACGGGAATATCCCCGCTGTTTTTCTGCAGAGCCCGTGAACTATACTCTCGAGCCAGAGCGTGCCCCCCTGTGACAGATGGGCGGAGAGCCCCTGAACCAGACTCAGGTAGTCTCCACCGTCCTGTTTCATACGGTTCATGAACCCCTCTACAAAGGGATCACGATGTTCAGCCCCGATCCGGGATGCCATGTCTGAGCGGAACAACTCCTCCGCCAGATGGAATTTCCTGTGAAACTCCTCCCTCGCTTCGGCCGCACGTCCCTTCTTTTCCTGCTTTTCCAGGGACGCGGGCATCTTCTCTGCCACGGCCCCCAGTCGTCTGATACGTTCCTCTCTGGCCAGCGTCAGCTTGTCAAGGGCCCCCCTGAAGATAAGATCGCCAAACTCATGGGCCCTGAAGGTTTCCTGGCGCACGTGGATATACCACTGCTCAAGGGCGGCAAGGTTTGCCAGGTAGATGATGTTGTTCTCCACCATGTGGGAAAGGCCCGTATAGAGGCCGGATACAAAGGGTATCAGGCCCCCTCGGTAGGATTTTCCTATGATCATCCTGTTTTCTTCTGTCACATCCTTCCTGAGCACGGTGCCGGCTATGGCCACACTGCCGTAGGCCAGCCGCAGGGGACCCACCGCGCCCCCTTGTCCACCTAAGAAGATGGGAGGCTGGTTCAGCATGACGCCCCTTGGCACGTCCCCAAAAAGGGAGGCCGTGGCCTTGTCCCCGTCGGCGGTGAAGTTAAAGTGTATATATGAACTTCCCACCTCGCTGTGGTTCATGCGGCTTGTACCCCCGGCCATGAGGCAGTCGCAGAAGTTTATCAGGCTCCCCAGGGTAACAAAGGGGAAGAGTATGGTCTGTTTCAGTCCCACGCAATGGGCACCGCTGGCCCGTTCTTCTACTATGCACCCCTCCCGCACATGGGCGCCTGAACCCATACTGGCCCTCTCCAGGAAGACCGCCTTTTTGAAGTACCCGCCCTTGAGCTCCACACGGGGCCCTATCTGGCAGTTCTCAATGGTCACCGGGCCTTCGCTCCCAATGCGGGCATTGGCGGAGATCACCGTATCCCTGCCGTAGATGCGGCAGCCGGGGTAGATCCTGACGCCCCTGCCGGAGATCTGAGAGACCCTGACCCCCTCCCCCACGTGAATGGAGAGGGGATTGGGTATCTCCACCCCCTTTTTAATCAGTTCCACGACCGTCTTTTCATTCTCAGGTCTCAGGTCCAAGGTGGTCTCCTTCATTGCTCAGCAATCTTGACTGGTACTGTTGGAACAGAGTTCTTATACTACTGTTGATCCATTTTTTCAAAGGGTTTCACCTGCAGGATCATCCTTATCTCCTTGACCATTGGGGAAACGGCTGGCACTATTGATGAGCAGGGCCGGGGGAAAAGTGGAAGATGGGAGATCATGAAAAACCTTAATATAGTTATCATCACCGGTCTTTCCGGTTCAGGGAAGAGCACGGCCATAGACGCACTGGAGGACGCGGGTTTTTTCTGTGTGGACAACCTTCCGGTCCTGCTTCTGCCCAAGTTCCTTGAACTTCACGGGAGCAGCATCTCCGAGGTCCAGAAACTGGCCTTTGGGATGGATCTCAGGCAGGAGGGGTTTGTGGAGAACTACACCGAGGTCTTCCGTGCCTTGGGCGCCCGGGGTTATCATATGGAGTCCTTCTTCCTGGAGTGCTCCGAAGAGGTCCTTGTAAAACGATTCAGCGAAACCAGGCGACAGCACCCGGTTTCAGGGGGTGGGGACCTCCTCGATGTGATCAGGTCTGAAAGGAGACAGTTACGGGGGCTCAAGCGTATGGCGGACAGGGTTATTGATACCTCCCATATGACCGTACACCAGTTAAAGGACCTGGTTATCCGGCATGCACTGGGTGGCGTAAGGCCCAAAAGGATGCGGATCTCGATCCTCTCCTTCGGGTTCAAACACGGTATTCCCCTTGAGGCCGATCTCGTAGTGGACGTGCGGTTTATCCCCAATCCCTACTTCGTCCCCCACCTGAAAAACCTCGATGGCAGGGACCACAGGGTGCGGGAATTCGTAGCAAAATGGGATGATACCGGGAAATTCCTGCAAAAGTACCTCTCCCTCATCCAGTACCTTATCCCCCTCTATGAAAGGGAGGGAAGGTCATATCTGACCATTGGGGTGGGGTGTACGGGCGGGAGGCACCGGTCGGTTGTGATTGCCGAAGATATGTTTGAACGTCTTCGTGGAGGAGAGAGGGAGGTGAGACTCAAACATCGGGATATGGAACTGCCTGTCTGAGACCCTAAAGGGGTCCCTGGTTCATTCAAACTCCTCTGATTCTTCCGAGGGATAAAAGAGATGCTGGTACTCATCCCCGATTTTTTCGGGCTTATCCCGCAGCAGGTGCTCCTCTGCACCCCTCCTGAACCGCCTGGCCCGTTGTTCAAGATCGTTCAGCTTTTCAGTGATCCCCTCGCGCTTAAGCATATCCTTGATGGCGCTGAACAGGACTTCACTGCCGTAGAGCAGGGTCCCCTCCTGCAGGATCTTGCACGCCACCATATGTCTGAAGGTGGCGAATCTTGTCTGCTCCCTCACGCGGCCCATATCCTTTACAATATAGTCTATCTCCTCCCTCAGATGGGGGGCCATGAGGATATCCTGTTTTTCCCTGTAGATGGTCTGGTCCAGTCTCTTCATCTCCGGCTCTGGAAAGAGATCGTCCACGATCACCACAACGTCCATGTCCGATCCCTTTATGAGCTTTCCCGTGCTTCTCTCCGGACGGGGGACATCGTGGGCCATATTATGGACTATATCACCGGCGATTATGATGCAGGCATGGTCCTTTATGAGCTCCCTTGTCCCAACCCGATCCACAACAGAGGAAAAGACCGTGTAGGCCAGTTCCGACTTTACCCTGGTAACATCCTCGATATGCAATCTGATCTCGCGGATCCTCCTGGCAAGGGCCTTTTCATCCCCTTTAAGCCCTATCACCGAGTAGGTCAGGAATTCACGGAGAATGGAGGGGGACAGCCTGGCAAACCCCCTGATTCTTCGATCCAGCCTCAGGTATCTCCGGCACGTTGTGCGGAGAGAAAGCCGCGTGGAGAGCCTGCAGGTCCGCCACAGGAGAAGGAGATCCCCGCCTAATGCCTCTGATATCTCAGAGCCGGTCAGGGGCCCTTCCCTTTTCACAAGGTTTACGATCCGTTGTTCCATCAGGGTCCCCGCAGATGCCGGGCCTTCAGGGACAGGTCCTGTTCCGGCCCCCTGTCTCAAGACCTGAGGGCCGCACTCACAATGGCCCTGGCCTCCTCAAGGACCTTTTCCAGGTGGTCTTCCCCCCTGAAGCTCTCAGCGTATATCTTGTTGATGTTTTCTGTCCCCGAGGGCCGTGCCGCGAACCAGGCGTTCTCCGAGACCACCTTCAGACCCCCGATGGGGGCGTTGTTACCCGGGGCATTGGTGATCCTGGCCTTGATTTTCTCTCCTGCAAGTTCCTTTTCCGTCACCATATGGGGTGAGAGCTTTTCAAGGGCCGACTTCTCCTCAGGGGAGGCGGGCGTGTCGATACGCCGGTAACAGGACCTGCCGAAGCGTTCCTCCAGGTCCGCGTAGATCTCATCGGGATGACGGCCTGTCCTGGCGGTTATTTCCAGGGCGAGCAGGTTCATGATGATACCGTCCTTGTCCGTTGTCCATACACTGCCGTCCATCCTCAGAAAAGATGCCCCCGCGCTCTCCTCGCAGCCGAATCCCAAGGAACCCCCGAGGAGGCCCTCCACAAACCATTTGAAGCCCACAGGGGTTTCGTAGATGTTTCGGCCCAGGGATGCCGCTACCCGGTCGATCATGGAGCTTGAGACCAGGGTCTTCCCTATGGCCGTCTCCCCTTTCCAGCGGGGGCGGTTCTGAAAGAGGTACCATGCTGTCAGGGAAAGGTAGTGGTTGGGGGCGAGCAGACCAGCACCCCTTGTTATGATGCCGTGACGGTCGGCGTCAGGGTCGTTTCCGAAGGCCACGTCGAATTTCTCCCTGAGCGCTATGAGGTTCCTCATGGCGTAGGGCGAGGAGCAGTCCATCCTGATCCGCCCGTCCCTGTCAACGGTCATGAACCCGAAGGTTGGATCGACGGTCTGGTTCACCACCTCCATATGGATCCCGTATTGTTCCTTCACAGGTCCCCAGAAGCAGATCCCGGCCCCGCCCAGGGGATCTA
>DREN01000133.1 GCA_011051075.1 Deltaproteobacteria bacterium
CCTGAAGGGCCACCCAACTGAACCGCCTTGAACTTTTTACCGTCTGGTATGCCGCCGCCGATGTCATAGATGATCGACCTGAGCGGGGTCCCCATGGGCACCTCAATGAGCCCGATGTTCCTGACCCTGCCGCTCAGGGCAAACACCTTTGTGCCGGTACTCTTCTCCGTGCCCAGGCTGTTGAACCAGTTGGCCCCCCGGTATATGATCTGCGGTATGTTTGCCAGGGTCTCAACGTTGTTCAGGACCGATGGTTTGTCCCAGAGCCCCTTATTGGCGGGGAAGGGGGGCCTGGGACGGGGCATGCCCCTCTGCCCCTCAATGGAGCGCATCAGGGCCGTCTCTTCACCGCACACAAAGGCCCCTGCCCCGAAGTAGAGGTCGATCTCCATGTCGAATCCTGAACCCAGTATATCCTTCCCCAGGAGCCCGTATTCCTTGGCCTGACCAATGGCCGTCTGAAGCCTCTGAATCGCCAGGGGATACTCCGCCCGTACGTAGATATAGCCGTGATGGGATCCTATGGCCTTTGCGCCTATGATCATCCCTTCCAGCACCGCGTGGGGGTCGCTTTCGAGGATTGAGCGATCCATAAACGCCCCCGGGTCACCCTCGTCGGCGTTGCACAGCATATACTTGGGGCTTCCACTGGCCGCGGCGCAGAACTGCCACTTGAGGCCCGTTGGAAAGCCCGCGCCGCCCCGTCCCCTGAGACCCGAGGTCTTCGTCTCTTCAACGATCTCTTCGGGGGTCATTTCGAGAAGGGCCTTGGCAGCGCCAAGGTATCCGTCCCTGGCGATATATTCGTCTATGTTGTCCGGATCGATGAGGCCGCGGTTCTTGAGGGCAACGAGAACCTGGCGGCTGAAAAACCCGATATCCTTGATCCTGGGTATGGCCTCGGCCGCCTCTGGGCTTTCAAAGAGATGCTTCTTTACAATACGTCCCTTTATAAGGTACTCTTCCACAAAGTAGGGGACATCATCCACCGAGAGTTTCTGGTAGAATACCTCGTCAGGGTAGGCAATCATCAGAGGGCCTGCAGCGCAGAAACCGTTGCAGCCTGTTGTGGCGACTAATACCTCCTCCTGAAGATTGTTTTTCTCGATCTCTTCCACCAGTGCGTCCCTCAGATCAAGTGAACCACTGGATACGCAACTGGTCCCCGCGCATATCAACAGGTGAACGCGATACTTCTTTTCCATAAAAACCGCCTCGTTTTCATTGGGTAGAATAGTATAACAGCCGCAAAGGCGCAAAATTCAGAAAACTGAAACTGGGAATTGCGACCCCGAAGGAATTCTCTTTCCCCCCGATCATCAATCAACAATCATAAATAGACGATCCTAATACGTGGTTTCACTTCCAACGGAAAGGGCATAATCGGCCACGGGATTGCCCCCCACCACATGTTCGTCAAAGATCCTGCCCGCCTTCTCAGGGTCGAGCTTCACATATTTTACCGGGGCCGATCCCTTCACTTCCAGCGTAATCATGGGCTCGTGGTTACATAACCCGGCGCAGCCGGAAGAGGTCAGAATTATGTCGGTCGCCCCGCTCTCCTTCACCTTGTCCAGGAAGGTGTTCATAATAGTCCGGGCCCCGGCCGCTATCCCGCAGGTGCCCATGTGGACTATGACCTTGACGCGGTAGTCTCCCTGCCTGAGGTTGACAGTCCCCTTCATAGACTCTTTGATTCTTTTGAGATCCTCTACCTTAAGTTTGGCCATGTCTTGCCTCCTCTGTCAGGGGTCCCGGCACATCAGTTCCGGGGGCTATTTTTGAACAGCTCCTTTATCAGGCTGATAACGGCCGGATCGTCTATCCTCAGACTGCCGTCCAGTTCCCGGCGGATGGAACGTGTATCAACCTCTATCTCTTCTTTGCCGAGGTTGGAGAAATAGACAAAATCCCTGTCCGGATTACCCATTATAAGGGTGGTCAGGGTGGCCCCCATATCACCCACCGGCCTCCGGTCCACGTGGCTCATCTGAAATGTGGCAAGCACCCGGGTTCCTCTTTTCGGCTCCGACTCTATGAGAAGATGGCCCCCGGCCTCCTTTGCGGCCTGTTCCAGCAGGGGTAGCCCCAGTCCCACGCGCCGGGTAGTGCGCGTGGTGGCAAAGGGATCAGTGGCCCTCTTGAGCATGTGGGTATCCATTCCCCTGCCGTTGTCCCTGATGGCGATCTGTAGAAGGTCCTTGCTTTTGTCCTCTCTGATCTCTATTTCAATCAGGGTGGCACCCGCCCTTGTGGCGTTTTCCACAACGTCCAGTACGTGAAGAGAGAGATCCTCCATGTTCAGGTCCTCACGTCCCGGTTCCCCCTTCCCCTGAACGCCAGAGACAACTCCGCCAGGTCAGGTCCTGCCACGAGGAAGCTGGTGGGGCTGGTCCCCACCTCCCCGATCTGGTGGGCATCAGAGGAGGTGATAAAGGCGAAGTCCTCATACCGGCTGAACCGGGCACGGGCCAGTGCCAGGGGCACCCCTTTTGAGACCTCCAGGGCGTCAAGTGGCAGATCCTCGGGTATGAAGCCTAACTGACCCACAATACTGAAGGCCTCCCGGTCCATATGGGCCGCAACGGCCAGCCCATGAAACCTGTGGATCGCTGTGACCACCTCACCTATGGGGAGGGCCGTGGCCCCTATAAGGAGCCTCTTGTTGAACCCCTCAACCTCATCAAACTCGTTTGCGATAACCTGCATGCCGAAGAGGTCTTCGTCGTTTTCACCGGGCTGCAGGTTTTCGTAAACCAGGTCCTGCATGGCAAGGGCCTCTCTCACACCCCCAAACAGGCCTAAGATATGCACCTCCTCAGAGGTGGTTACCTCAATGCCTGGAATAACGGACGGCCCCGCATCCCCTGCGGCCGCCATGACCGCGCCCGCGTTTTCCGCGCTGTTATGGTCGGTGACGGCAATGATGTCTAAACCCTTATCCCTTGCCGCTCGAACGATCTTCCTGGGCGTCATATCAAGGGTGGCACACGGGGAAAGACAGGTATGAATGTGCAGGTCCGCAACCAGCACCTTCAAGGATGTCTCATGATCTCTCCCCACAAAGGCCCCTTACGATCCTGACAGGCTCAGATCCCGGAGATCCCTAATTCAAACAGTCTCCCAACCAGTTCGAATGCCGGCATTTGAGACACCAGAATGGGAAGTCCCTCTGCCTCGGCCTTCTCCACGGTGGCATCCTCGGGCTCTCTCCCGTTGATCAGGACGATTCCCCCCAGCGACCTCATGACCGCCACAGCCACTATGTTCTGATGAATCTGGAGTGTCACCCACAGGTCTCCTTCGTTGGCGTTTGCCATGACGTCGCTCATGAGGTCGCTGGCGTAGCCCCTGGTGATCTCCCTGTCAAGAAAACCTGCGCCGGTTCTGACGGTCAACTGAAGTTTTTCAACAATCTCCGCAAGCTTCATTCCGGGTCTGCTGCCCCCACTTTTTTATCCGCTCCAATGCCTATGCCTCTGACTCCGCTCTACTCCTGGCCCCTCACCTGTTCCACGATACCCCCCACTTCCGAGGGATCAACCATGCCGTGGGTCTCCTCGTCGATCACCATGACCGGGGCCAGTCCACAGGCCCCGATGCACCTTACCACCTCAAGTGAATACTCCCTGTCGTCGGTGGTCTCTCCCACGTCCACCTGAAGATGCCGGGAAAGGGTATCCAAGAGTTTACCAGACCCCTTCACAAAGCAGGCGGTCCCCAGGCAGACCCGGATGATATGTCTTCCCCTGGGAACCATGGTAAAGAAGGAGTAGAAGGAAACCACCCCGAATACATCCGATGACGGGATCCCCAGACCCTGGGCGATATAGTGCTGGGCAGAAACCGGGAGAAAGCCAAGTATCCCCTGGACCTGCTGGAGCACGGGGATAAGTCCGCCCCGCTGACCTTTGTAGGTCTCCAGGATCGCGTCGATCTGTGCCTTGGCCTCTGGTTTCTCCTCCTCCTCAAGGAACCGTATGAACTTATCTACTACCTCTTCCCTGTCCCCCGGAGGCTCATACTCGGCCCTCAGCTCAGTATGGGGAATAGATTCAAGGAGGCCGTCACACTGCTCTAAAAGGGTCCTGTGATGATAGTTGAAGGATGTCCACCCGGGCCTTCGGAGGGGGGACTTAACGTCAGTGAAGCCCGTTATCCCCAAGGATTCAGGGTCAGGCAGTGTCCACTGTATCCCTCCCTGTTCCAGGCGCTCGTAACTGATTTCCCCAAGGAAGGGTATCCCCCTGATGATCTCCCCTTCCCAGATCTCCTGCGCGGTCTGCTCCTGCCAGTTGAGACCGAGGCGATTGGCTAACTGCGTAAGGATCCACGTTTCAGGACGGGCCTCTCCCGCGGTGGTCACGGCCTTTCGCATGAGGCTGACCCTGCGTTCGCAATTGGTGTAGGTCCCCTCCGCCTCAGACCAGGCCGCAGCAGGGAGCACCACATGGGCATGTTCCACTGTTTCGTTTTTCAGGATGTCCAGGACCACCAGAAAGTCCACCGATTCCAGGGCCTTTTTAATATCGGGCATGGCCGGCCGGGCAATGGCCAGGTTTTCACCCACACAGAAGAGCATCCGGATCTTTTCTTCTCCTTCTCCGGGCACGCCCCCCATGTTTTTTACCATCTGTGGAAAGCCCAGCCCCGGTTTCCCGGGAAGTTCCTTTCCCCAAGCCTCTTCAAAGGGTTTGCGGGCCGCATCATCTTCCACCGCCTGGTAGCCCGGGAGAAAGGCGGGGAGGAGCCCCATGTCGCAGGCACCCTGGGAGTTGTTCAGATCACCCAGATAGTTGACCCCGCCGCACTCCACCTCCAGGTTGCCAAGGAGCTCCTGAAGCCGCACAAAGGTCCTTGCCAGGGAGGCGACCCTGGTGCCGTACACCAGCATGGCAGGCTCTTCAGTATCCAGGATATCCACCGCGGCCCTGATCTGCTCCTGGGAGAGCCCCGTTGTTTCTGTCACCAGGTTCATCGGGTAGTTAGCGGCTATATCCCTGACACTGTCAGAGGAGCTGCGGCCCCGCGAAAGGAGTTCCTGGATAATCCCGTTGATGAGGACCGATTCAGAGCCTTCTTTCAAGGGGAGGGAGAGGGTGGCAAAGGTGGCGATCCTGGTGGGCCGCGAGTCCACTACTATAAGCTGGCACCCGTTTTTGACCGCCCGCTTGACAAAGGTTCCTGCCACAGGATTTTCCTCTGTGATATCGGAGCCTATGAGGATTATCCGTTCGGCCTTTTCCAGTTCCCCGATGGTGCGGTTAAGACCTGAAGCGGCAAAGGGAGAGGCGATGTTGTTGGTCCCTATGCCTGCCCTGAAAAGTTTTTGCATGAGAAAGAGGGCCTCGTTGGTTGACTTTGCCGAACAGATACCGGCAACGGCATCGGGCCCATGGTGAACGGTGACCTCCTTTATCTTTTCGCCTATGAGATCAAGGGCCTCGTCCCAGGATGCCTCTCTCAGCTTCCCGTCCTCTCTGATCATGGGCACGGTCAGCCGGTCAGGGCTCTGCACAAAGTCGTAACCGAATCTTCCCTTGACGCAGAGCCGCCCCTGGTTGGGAAGGGCATCCTCCACCCCGGTTACCTTCATGATCCTGTCGTCCTTTATGTGCAGGTCAAGCTGGCAGCCAACACCGCAGTAGTGGCAGGTGGTCCGCACATGGCGGGCCTCCCACGGCCTTATCCTGTAGCGGCTCTTCCTTTCAACCAGGGCCGCCACCGGACATGCCTGGATGCATTCACCGCAGAAAACGCAGTCGGAGCGCTGAAGGTTATCATCCCCCATGGCCACTATCTTTGCCCTGGCCCCCCTGAAACCGTGGGTAATGGCGTTGTTTACCTGTATGCTGTTGCAGGCTTCCACACAGCGTCCGCAGAGAATGCACCTGGAAAAATCCCTCACGATCAGGGGACTCGCCATCTCCATGGGGTAGTCGGTCTGTGCCCTCAGAAAGCCGCTGGTATCCACCTGATACCTGTACGCGTATGCCTGAAGGTTGCAGGCGCTGTGGGCGGGGCAGAGTTCACTGACCTGATCGTAATCTTCCACGTCCCGTTGAAAGGAGGTCCAGTCCTGGGACCTGTTGGTGGCGATGGCGCAGTTGTGGTTTCCAGATTGAAGGAGGAGGGCGATTATTGTTTTTCTGGCCTCTATGACCTGGGGTGAATGGGTGCGAACGACCATTTTCGGGGCCGCAGGGGTAGCACAGGCGGGTAGGAGCGCCCGAGCCCCTTCCACCTCCACCACGCATACCCTGCATGCCCCTGTGGGACGGGTTCCCTTCAGATGGCAAAGGGTGGGGATGAAAATCCCAGCGCGTCTGGCAACCTGGAGTATTGTCTCGTCTGCTTCAAACTCTAATGTACGTCCGTCAATGCTAAGTGTGTTCTCAGCCATTTTTCCTCTCCGGGTTTTCAATTGAGACCCGTGAATTCCTCATCGTCATCTGGTTTTCTGTCATGGTTACAGGGCTTTCCGGATCAGATTATCGGCTTATTCGATGTCACCAAGAGCAGTCCCTTTTTCCCTGTTCTCAGGCCTGCTTCCTGTAACAGATCAGCCCGCACTGGAGGCACCGCTCAGATTCCCTGACGGCTGAGGCCTCGTCCAGACCGGGGAATTTCTCGGGGAAAATCCAGGCCGTCTTGCTGTTGCCCTCCACGTCTGTTGCGTCAGGAAGCTCCCGACCGGCGGGGTTGACGTCATGAACCTCCTCAACGTTCAGTATGGGGCCCGTCTCGCACACAAGGTTTTTCAGGGGAGTGACAGTGTTGTCTGTAAAGTACTGATGAATAGCCCTGGTAACCCTCCTTCCGGACAGGAGAGACTTCACCACTGCGGAAGAATCACTTATCCTGCCAGGCTCCGGGGGGCTGAACATACCGTCTCTGCTCTGGGGATAGGTCCTGAATGTTTCAACCGTGTGCCACCCTGTCCCTTCTGCCTGGGGTTCCGATGGGTCGTCGGACCTGACAAACAGGATCTCAGGGATACGCCCCTCCGAGATTATCAGGGTATCGGCCGTGAGGGTCTCCCTTTCAGGGGGTAGATCCTCGCCGTATCGGAAATCTTCAAGCACAATCCCTGTGAGACGCCTTAGGTTTCCCTGAAGACCGGTTACAACCGAGGAATGTCTTACAGATATTCCCTCTGCTGCCAGGGCCTTAAGATCCTGAAGTTCTACGGGGAGCTGGTCCAGTCTGCTGCCCGAGATAACCATGACCTCCTCGGCCCCAAGTTCTCTGCACCTGCGGGCAAGGTCGATGGCCTCGGCCCCGCTGTGGAGGATAACCACCCTCTGACCGGGATCCGGCCTTTCCCCCCTGGCAAGGGCGGAGACGAAGTCCAGCATGAGATAGAGGCCATCCACCGGAGAATCATGGTGCCCGGATTCGCCCTGGAGGATCTTTCTGCTGTCAAACCCACCCTTGGTGAGGATCACCGCGTCAAATCCCTCCTCAAACAGTGTGTCCAGGTGGAAATCCCTACCCATGACCATGTTGTTCCTGGCCTCCACTCCTATCTTCAGTATCCCCTCTATCTCATGATCCAGGACCTTACGGGGGAGCCTGTCTTCGGCAATCACGTATCTGAGTATGCCCCCCAACTGCGGTTTAGCCTCAAATATGGTGGGGTTGTACCCTAAGCGCGCAAGATAGTAGCCCACGGTGAGCCCCTCTGCGCCTCCCCCCACAACCGCAATCTTCCGGTCCGTCGCACGGGCCTTGTACGGGGCGATATGCTTTCTGCTCTCCATCTCGTAGTCTGCCACGAACCTCTTGAGGGGATTTATGGCAACCGCCTCATCCACCAGATTGCGCCGGCAGGCCAGTTCACACGGGGCCGGACAGATGTAGCCGCATATGAGGGGCAGGGGGCATTTCTCCTTTATGATGGCAAGGGCGGCCTCATAGTTGTGGTCACGTATCTCCTTGATGAATCCCGGTATGTTTATTCCCGTGGGGCAGCTTCTGTGACAGGGGGCCGTGCACTCGTCGGCCACATACTCGTTGATTATGCGGTCAGAGGTGGATGTGAGGGTTATGATATGTTTGGGGCATACCCGTTCACAGGTTCCGCACCCCGTACACAGTTCGGTGTCTACCACGGGAAGGTTGTCAGGACCCATGGAGAGTGCCCCGAAGGGACATGCCCTGACACAGGTTCCCAGGCCCAGGCAGCCGATGGTGCAGATCTTGGAGCCGCCGTCAAGGAGGACCGCGGCGGGGTTGTCGTATATGCCCTGATACGGGTATTTGATGTCCGCGTCCTGATACCCGTAGGTGCACCCTGGAGCGGCAATCTCCGGCTCCTTCAGGCTCAGGGCCTCACCCATAATCCCGGCTATTTCAGCCGCCACATCAGGCCCCCCTGCCACGCAGGATGAGGCCGAGGCCTTTCCCGCCACAATGGCCGCCGCGTTGGAACTGCACCCGGGCAATCCGCATCCACCACAGTTTGCCCCGGGCAGGGCATCTTCAACGGCCTCAATCTTGGGGTCGATATAGACGTAGAAGACCTTCGAGGCCAGGGCCAGGACCACACCTATGACTACCCCCAGTCCCCCCATTATCAAAAACCCGCTTACCATGCTGATCCTCCGGATCCGGTTTAGTCCCACCGAGGCGGGACCAAACGGTTGAGTCGTTCACCCATCTCCAATCAACAATCTTCAATCATCAATCCTTATACCATCCCCTTGAAGGCGAAAAAGGCCAAAGAGAGCATGCCAGCCGTCACGAGCCCGATGGATGTGTCCTGAAGGGGTCTGGGGACCCTCGCAAGGATTATCCTTTCACGGACCCCGGCAAAGAGGACCAGGGCCAGACCAAAGCCCACGGCATAGCTGAAGGATGACACCAGGGCCTGAAGGAAACTGTACTCCTCCATGATGTTGATCAGGCATACACCCATAACCGCGCAGTTGGTGGTTATCAGGGGGAGAAATATCCCCAGGCCCGCGTAGAGACCGGGGATGCTTTTTCTCAAAAACATCTCCACGAACTGGACAAGGGACGCGATCACCAGGATAAAGGAGAGGGTGCGCAGGTACTCGAGACCAAAGGCCTTGAGAAGGTATATGTCAACGACCCATGTGATGGCCCCGGCCATAACCAGCACGAATACCACGGCCATTGCCATGCCTACCGCGGTCTCCATCCTCTTGGAGACCCCCAGAAAGGGGCAGTTCCCAAGGTACTGCATTAGCAGGATGTTGTTCACAAAGATGCAGCTCACCACGAGCAGGATATAATCGGTCATCTGAAGTCTCCTATTTTCTCCCCATAATGTTCATCAAACAGAGCATAAGTCCCAGGCAGACAAAGGCCCCAGGCGCCTGTACCATGAAGGAAAAAGGTTCAAAAGAGGGTCCGAACACGGGGATGTTGTAAAAGGTCCCGTTCCCAAGGACCTCCCGCACTATGGCAAGGGCCGTAAGCGAAAGGGTAAATCCAACGCCGATGCCCAGACCGTCTGCAAGGGAGGCCACAACCCCGTTCTTGGCGGCAAAGGCCTCTGCCCGGCCGAGGACTATACAGTTGACGACTATGAGGGGGATAAATATACCCAACTTCAGGAAGAGCGGGTAGGCAAAGGCCTGCATAACCAGCTCCACAACGGTTACAAAGGTGGCGATGACCACGATAAAGCAGGCGATCCTGACCCTCTTGGGTATGACGTTCCTCAGCAGGGATATGAGGATGTTGGAACAGATCAGCACGAAGGTGGTAGCAACACCCATCCCGATGCCATTTTCCACGGTCTTGGTCACTGCCAGGGTGGGGCACAGCCCTAAGACAAGGCGAAAGGGGGGGATCTCGGCCCAAAGCCCTTTTGTAAATTCCTGAACAGCCGTTTTTGCCATAGCCTTATTCTCCTTAACCCTGTTTTTGCTTTATTTTTTCCAGTAGTTGAGGTTTCAGTCTCTTATATATCTCCCCTGCCTCCACAACCGCACCGCATACCCCGCGTGAGGATATGGTGGCCCCGCTCAGGGCGTCGATCTCGCCCCCGTCGGCCTTGACCTTAAAAGGATCCAGCAGGGACAGGCCTTTGAACTGGGCCGTGAACTCAGGGTCGGTCTTTGCCTTTGAACCCACGCCCGGGGTCTCGCTGTGGGTGGTGACCCCTACCCCCACTATCTCGTCGTTTTCCAGGTTCACCCCCACGATAACCCCCATGGCCCCTCCGAAACCCTTTCCAAAGGTCTCAAAGGCCACGGTGTTCCGTCTCCCGTCAAACTCCCCGATAAAGACCTGCATCTCCTTGTCCTTGTCAGCTATCTTGAGCCGGTCGCTGAGGGGATCGTTTGAACATCCTTCCATAATGCTCTTTATGGCGGGGCCTTTTACGAATTTGAGCTGCTGGTACTCTATCCTCTCCTTGGTGAAGTTCTGAATCGCGGCCAGAACACCCCCCGAAAGGCAACTGAACACGACAACCGCTATGAAGAGCTTTAACATTTCACGCATTCTTTATCCCCCTTCCCAGGGCCTTCGGCCTGATCTTGTCGATGAGCGGGCTCGCAACGTTCATCAGGAGAATGGCAAATACCGTCCCATCCACAAAGGACCCTATGTTCCGTATGAGGACCGTGAGAAAACCCGCGCAAGCCCCATATATGAGCATGGGGATGAAGTTCACAGGTGATGATGAGTCCTCGGTTGCAAGGAAAAAGGCCCCCATAAGGGTGTAGCCTGTGAGAAGATGAAAGAGCGGACCGGCATATTTTTCAGGGTCAGATACGTCAAACAGGAGGGCGGTGACAAAAACACCCGCCAGGAAAGAGACCGGTATCTCCCAGCGGATCGTATTGCGAAGGATCAGATAAACCCCGCCTGCGATCAGACCGAGGCCGAAGGTTGCCCCTATGGCCCCCGCGTACTGACCCATGAGGAGC
>DREN01000338.1 GCA_011051075.1 Deltaproteobacteria bacterium
CGTTGAGGGTATCCTCACAACCGTGTTCCGGCAGAACGTGATCACACGTTTTGAACGGGCCCTTCATCAGACGCAGCGGGATCGTCCCCTTGGCTTGGATGAAATCTGCGGGGTGTGGCTGGCCGAGAACAGAAGGCTTTACGGGGAGGAGGTGAAAATGACACCCGGCTATGCCTGGGACTGGGCCCGGATTCCCCACATCTTCCACTCTCCATTCTACTGTTGCAACTACGTGTTCGGGAACCTTCTATCCATTATCCTTTTTCAGAACTGCCTGGACCGGGGAAACAGGTTCCTGGAAGAGGTCGTGAGTCTTTTCAGCGCGGGCTCCTCCCGCTCGCCCAGGAAGATCCTCAGAGACATGGGCCTGGCTATTGATGCCAACTCCTTGTGGGATACTGCCTTTCAGTACGTGGAAGATCTGTTCGATTCGCTGGAGCATGGAAAATCTTCTATCTAAGTGAGACAGACAAGGCGTATTGCCTGTATGCCTGAAAGTAGCCTTTATACTTGTAGAAAGATAGATGATCTGCTATGATTCTGGCATAAACATCTGTGTAAAGGTCCCGCTCTGTTTTACCGAATACATGGCCCTGTACCGGATCCAACGGGAATGGGTAACCAATGGGAACACCATCACACTACTTTGTTTTTTCCCTTGATGGGCAGAGATATGCCCTGACCCTTGCTGCCGTACAGAAGGTGATTCGGGCAGTACAGATAACGCCTATGCCTGACGCCCCTGAAGGAGTGTTGGGAGTGATAAATATGGGCGGCCATATAATTCCCGTGCTGGATCTGCGCAAACGCCTTCATCTTCCTGACCGTGAAATGGCCCTTAACGACCGGATTGTCATCTGTAAGGGATTCTCAAGGAAAATGGCATTCGTGGTCGATCTTGTTGAGGGGGTGGTCGAGTTCGCCCCTGAGGAGCTGGATGAGGCCGTACAGATCCTACCCAATATGGAGCATTTCATCGAGGGTATCGGGAAACTGAACGAAGATGTTGTTCTTATCTACGATTTGGACAGGCTCTTTTCCATAGAGGAGGTCGAGAGGCTTGAGATCGGAGATTGAGGGCCTTTGATTGCTGGAGCGTGGCAGAAATCCTGTCCCGCTCAGCTATTGGGACATAAATTCCTTTTCTGGAGAACCCCCTGTGGCATGGGTTGTTGAGATCTTACCAACATTTTACCCGCTCTTGCACGAACATGACTGACGGAATCCCGGACAATCTTATCTCCCGGTTGAGTGAGTATATCAACTCCAGCACGGGTCTCCACTTCCCGCGGGAGAAGTGGAACGATCTCAGACGGATTATCAGGGCCGCTGCTCGGGATCTGGGCTTTGACCGTGCGGATGCCTGTATCGAATGGCTCCTGTCTGACAGGCTGAGTCAGAGGCATAAGGAAATCCTGATCGACCATCTTACCATTGGGGAGACCTTTTTTTTCAGGGACAGGTCTGTGTTCCGCACCCTGAGGGAGAGGATACTGCCCGCATGGCACGAGGCCCATTCCGGGGCGGGGGATGTCATCAGATTCTGGAGCGCAGGCTGCTGTACCGGAGAGGAGCCTTACTCCATAGCCATGCTGATCCATGAGACGCCCCTGTTCAGGGAACGCAGGGTCAGCATTATTGCCACGGACATGAACCCGCGTTTCATAGAAAAGGCCAGGAAGGGGATTTATACCCAATGGTCTTTTAGGGAAATCCCAGATGAGATCTTGGAGAGATACTTCAAAAAGAGGGGAAAGAACAGATTTGAAATCTCTCCGGCCATCAGGAAAATGGTAAGTTTTTCCGTGCACAACCTAATTGACGGGGGCCCCCCCCAGGGCCTTCAGGAGGGAAGGGAAGGGTACGGGAAGGCTGATATCATCTTCTGCCGCAACGCGCTCATGTACCTGTCTCCGGATATGCGGAAGAGGGCAATCCAGCAATTGATGGAACACCTCCAAGAAGGAGGGTGGCTGATCCTAAGCCCAAGCGAAAGCTCATTTGTCCGGGAACCGGACCTCACCCTTGTCCGATTTTCCGGCGCTATCCTTCACAGAAAAGGCCCCCCGCGCAAAGAGGATATGGCTGCCAGGGCCTCCCTCCCTGGCGGGACCGATACACTCCGCCATGTGGGAATCAGTGTCCCTGTTCCTGACAGAATTACGCCCTCATTCCCTGCCCGGACCCGCATGTCCGGTTCCAGGAAAAAGGGACTGAAAAGGGAAAAACGAAAGGAGCCGAAAAAGGACCTTTATCAGGAGGGCATGGATCTTTACCGCAGGGGCCTCTACGAGGAGGCGGCGGAGAGACTGAACAGGCTCCTTTCCAACGGCGGGGTGAGACACGACCCTCTCATGGCACCCGAGCAGATGGCCCTGCTGGCAAAGACCTACGCCAACATGGGTCGGCTCGGTGAGGCCGAAACATGGTGTAAGTGGGCGGTTAAAGCGGAAAAGCTCCACCCGGAATTTCACTATCTCCTGGCCACTGTATATCAGGAACAGGGGCTCCTTGACAAATCCATAAGCTCCCTGAGGCACGCCATCTACCTGGAACCGGATATGGTGATGGCCTACTACCTGTTGGGGTGCCTCACAAGGGCGCAGGGAAAGGCGGATCTGTCGGAGAAATATTTCAGAAACGCCCTTGATCTGTTATCGTCCATGGAACCGGGGGAGATCGTACCCTACTCCGATGGTCTCACGGCCGAGAGGCTCAGCAAGACCCTGGAGCTGAATATTGACGGGCGTAATTTGGAGATGAGATGAACTTTAATAGCGGCAGAGAAGAGACAGTGATCAACCATCAATCATCTATCATCAATCCAATGGGGCCTGAGGAACAGGCCAGGGTCTTGAAGAAGAGGGCGAGGGCCCTTGCGGGAAAGACGGCAGGGGCGGAAGGACACGGGGGATACATGCAGGTGGTGGAGTTTCTCCTTGTCCGGGAAAGGTACGCACTGGAGCTGCCACACATTCGTGAGGTCTATCCCCTCAAGGACCTTACGCCGCTGCCAGGCACTCCTGATTTTGTCCTGGGGATAATCAACGTAAGGGGGGAGATACTCTCGATAATCGATATGAAGAGATTCTTTGATCTTCCTGAGAGGAAGGGGCTTACCCCAATGAATCAGGTGATCATCCTTGAATCAGACGAGATGGCCTTCGGAATCCTGGCAGACGAGATCCTCGGCACCAGATCCGTTCCCATGAGCGCTATCCAAAAGTCGCTGCCCACGCTTACGGGGATCAGGGCTGAATACCTTCTGGGAGTTACAGGAGAGGGCATTGTGATCTTGGACGGGACGAGGATTCTTTCTGATAATAGTTTGCTGGTGCAGTAATATTCACTACCCAAGGAAAATGGAGGATCGTTATGCGTATGCCTTTTCAAGACAGGAGCCTTTTTTTCAAATTGCTGAGTGCCAATATCTTGATAATCCTGTTGATCGCCATATCCTGGTTTGCTGTAAGTTCCCACTACCTGAGGAAAAGCCAGAGGGCAGATGATATCCTTGAGGAGGCCAACAGTATCCTGCTTCAGGAGCTTCAACTGAGACGGGCTGAAAAGGATTTCTTTTTGCGGGGTCTCACCTCAAAGGATTTCTATGAAACGGGTCAATCAAAGTACCTGACAAAATACCGGAGAGCTTTTTCTTTGCTTCAGGATCGTCTTCGTACCCTTTCGACCTTGCTCGAGGGGGAAAATAAACAGGCCGCTGATGACCTGAAAAACGCTGCAGACAGGTACGAAGAGCTCTTTTTGAAACTGGTGGAGGCCTATAGGACGAGAGGTCATTATAACTGGGGCGTGATGGGGGATTTGCGAAAGGCAATCCATAAGGCTGAAAAAGAGGTGGATAAAACCGGGGATCCTCATGTGCGGATCCTGCTGCTTCAACTGAGGCGGGCTGAAAAGGATTATCTTTTAAGGGGAGAGAAGAAATATTTTCAGAAGGTAAAGGGCTATCTGGGACAGCTTAGAGAAGATATCCGCAAACTGAACACCACATCGGGTACCGCGATCCTTGAGTCTCTGGCCTCCTATGAAAAGGCGTTCACCAGGTATCGCGCTATCCAAAGGGAGATCGGGCTTGATGAGGAAGCGGGGCTCCGGGCGGGCCTGCGCAGCGCCATACACAAGATGGAACCTGCTGCAAGACAGGTGGTGAAGAATGCAACCGTGGACAGACAGGTTGCTCAGCAGGACATCATAAAAATGAATCTGCTTACCCTGATAATGGTCCTCGTGCTTGGATGCGCCATTTTCTACTTTTTTGCACGGGGAACAGCAAGGCCCCTGCTTATTGCCGCTGAGAGCGCCCGGAAGATGGCCGCGGGCGACCTGAGCGTTGACATCCCGTTATATGAGAGAAAAGACGAGGTCGGTGTGCTGATGCGGGCCTTTCACGACATGCTTAACACGCTCAGGGATCAGACCCGCCAGATGATCGAAGGCTCAAACACCATTGCCACGTCCATCAGCGAGCTTTCGACCACAGTGGGCCAGCTTGCCTCCACCTCGGCTGAAACCTCCACCTCGGTGATAACCATCACCACAACCGTGGAGGAGGTGAAACAGACGGCCGAGGTCTCCAGTGAAAAGGCCGGTCTGGTTGCTCAGAAGTCGGAACAGACCTACGAGGTATCTGAATCGGGAAAGGATGCCGCCGACAAGACCAGAGAGGGCATGAGTGTTATCAAAGAGGAGATGGCCTACATAGCGGACGGCATCATGAAGTTGAGCGAGCATATGCAGAGCATAGGTGAGATAATCGACAGCGTGTACGATATTGCGGATCAGGCCAACCTCCTTGCGGTTAACGCCTCCATTGAGGCGGCCAAGGCGGGCGAATACGGCAAGGGATTTGCCGTGGTGGCACAGGAGGTAAAATCTCTGGCAGACCAGTCCAAGGAGGCGACTAATCGGGTGAGGGCCATCCTTAATGACATCCAGAAGGGCACGAGCAACGCTGTAATGGCCACGGAGCGGGGAAACAAGGCGGTTAATAAGGGAGTGGGTCTGGTGACCCGGTTAGGGGAAACCGTGGAACTGCTGGCAGAGAATATCGCCGAATCTGCCCAGTCAGCCATCCAGATATCCGCTTCAAGCGAGCAGCAACTGGTGGGAATGAACCAGTTGGCCCAGGCCATGCAGAGCATTAAAGAGGCCAGCGCCCAGAACGTGGATGGGGCCAGGCAGTTGGAGGGGGCCATAAAGGACCTCGAGGGATTAGGACAGAGGTTGAAGGAGATGACATCGCGGTTTAAGGTTTAGTTGAGGGGAAATGGACGAAGAGGAACTGCTCAAGAAGCTGAGAGAGGCCTTCAGGGCGGAGGCCGGGGAGCGCCTTGCAAGCATGTCATCGGGTCTGCTGGAACTTGAGAAGATCCCTGACCCTGACAAGCTGCCGCCCATACTGGAGGTGGTCTTTCGGGAGGCCCACAGCCTGAAAGGGGCTGCCCGTTCAGTCAATCTCACGGATATAGAGACCCTGTGCCAGGCCATGGAGGGGGTATTCGCGGCCATGAAGCGGGATGAGATCTCCCTCTCCGAAGGGCTGTTTGACCTGCTTCATCAGTGTGTGAGGGCGGTTGAGGATTCCCTGGCTGCACTGGAAGGGGAGGGGACTGGGCCGACCGAAGTGATTTCAACCCTTGTGAGTACACTCGAGGGGGTCAGGGAGGGTGAGGAGGCGAAAATTCCCCACGGTCTGAGCAAAAAGGAAAGGGAATTGAGGAAGAAAGATGCAGTCCCCCCGGAGAGGGAGGATGCGCCCAAACATGCCCCGGACAGGGAAGACACAACAGAAGAAGAGCCGGTTCCGGTCCCCGGGGTTTCACAGAATATTCCGGAGACTCCGGTCAGAACGGTCTCCCCTGAGAGCGTGAGGATATCAACCGCCAAGCTGGACTCGCTCTTTTTGAAGGTGGAGGAGCTTGTTTCCCTGAAACTATCTTCAGCAGAGCATGTGGCCGATCTCAAGGCGGTGGTACAGGGGATGCAGGACTGGACCAAGAGGTGGCGGGGAATCGAGGAAGGTCTGAAGCGCGCCGGGAGTACCACCCTGAAGGGGAATGGATCGGACAGGCTCATGGCCTTCCTTCAGTGGAACCAGGGGTTCATAGGCTCTCTGGAGAAAGGGCTGTCGGGCCTTGTCAAAGGGGCAGAGCAGCGTGGACGATCCCTGGGCCTGATGGTGGACGACCTGCTGGACGACATGAAGAGGGTCACCATGCTCCCCTTCTCCACCCTCCTTAACATCTTTCCAAGGATGATCCGCGAGATCTCACGGGATCAGGGCAAAGAGGTGGAGCTTCAGATAAAGGGTGGTGAGGTGGAGATAGATCGGAGGATCCTTGAAGAGATGAGAGACCCCATTACCCACCTGCTCCGCAACTCCGTTGATCACGGTCTGGAGGCCCCTGAAGATAGAGAGAGGCAGGGAAAACCGCGCAGGGGCAGCATCCGTCTGATTGTTTCACAGACAGAAGGGGGGAAGGCCGGGATCATCATATCCGATGATGGAGCGGGGATTGACCTTGCACAGGTGAAAAACAAGGCCCTGAGTCTGGGAATCATCACGGAACAGGATATGGACCGGCTATCCGAGCGGGAGGCCCTGTCGCTTATACTTGAGTCAGGGATTTCCACCAGTCCTATAATTACGGAGATCTCGGGCAGGGGACTGGGCCTTGCCATTGTGCAGGAAAAGGTGGAGAGACTGGGAGGACATCTCATAATTGATACGACGCCCGGCAGGGGAACCTCCTTCAGGATCGAGCTCCCCGTAACCATAGCCACGTTTAGGGGAATCCTGGTCCGGGTGGGTGAAAGCTCCTTTATCCTTCCCAGTATCAGCGTGGAGCGTACTTTGAGGGTGCATCCCGATGAGATAAGGACCGTGGAGAACAGGCCCACCATCCCGTTGAACGGAAAGGCTCTCTCCCTGCTGGATCTTGCACGGGTCCTTGGTCTCAATCAGGGAGGGTACCTGGAAGAGGAAAACGGATTTCTGACGGTTGTGGTCCTGGGAACAGGAGAAAGACGAATCGGGTTCCGTGTGGATCAGGTCCTGGGCGAGCAGGAGGTACTTGTGAAGGGCCTTGGCAAACAGCTCAGGCATGTCCGGAAGATCTCGGGGGCAACGATCCTTGGGTCAGGGAGGGTGGTCCCCATCCTGAACGTGCAGGAACTCCTGACATCGCCCCCAGAGACCGCTCTCCAGGCCCGGGAATCCCGGGTTGACCATGAGAAGGAGAGGAAAAAATCGATCCTAATTGCAGAGGATTCAATAACCTCGAGGATGCTCCTCAAGAGCATATTGGAGGCGGCGGGATATTCGGTCAGGACCGCTGTTGACGGCTCAGAGGCATACACTACCCTCAAGACAGGGGAGTTCGATCTGGTAGTCTCTGACGTTGAGATGCCAAGATTGGACGGGTTCGGGCTCACCAGAAAGATCCGTGCAGATAAGAAATATGCTGACATCCCGGTAATCCTTGTGACCGGACTTGAAACCCAGGAAGATAAGGAGAGGGGAATCGACGCAGGGGCCAATGCCTATATCGTCAAGAGCAGCTTTGACCAGAGCAATCTCCTCGAGATAGTCAGGAGAATGATTTAAGGGCTCACATCTATCTTTATGGCTACCAGGAGGACGGCTCAAGAAAGGGGAGCCTGATGCCCGCAATCAACGATCATCAATCATCAATCCAGGGATCATCAATCATAAGGGTTTTGATTGTTGAGGATTCGTTGACCGCCCGGCAGTACCTGGAACATATCATAAACTCTGACGATCAGCTCCAGGTGGTGGGTGTGGCCAGGAACGGCGAGGAGGGCGTAAGGCTCGTAAGGCTTAAACGGCCGGACATCGTTACCATGGACATTCATATGCCCGGGATGGACGGGTATGAGGCGACCCGAAGGATCATGGAGGAGTGCCCTGTACCGATCGTTGTTGTCACCACGAGCTGGCACCGCGAAGAACTGAGAAACTCCTTTCAGGCCATGGAGGCCGGGGCCCTCACGGCCATGGAAAAGCCTCCCGGGCCAGGTCATCCAAGATCGGAACGGTTAGTGGCAAAACTGGTTCAGACCATCAAGACCATGTCCCAGGTAAAGGTGGTAAGACGCATTCCCTCAAAGGAGGTGAAGGGATATACTGTCAGGGCCATTCCATCCGTGCCGCCGGCCCGGGGAAAGCAAAGGGTGGATCTGGTGGCCATGGGGGCCTCCACCGGAGGACCTCCTGTAATCAAAGAGATTATTTCAGGTCTTAACCAGGGATTTTCCCTGCCTGTTTTGGTGGTACAGCATATAACATCTGGGTTCCTTGACGGCATGGTGGAATGGCTCAGTAGTGAGACAGGACTCCTGGTCAGGGTGGCCTCGCACGGGGAACGTATCAGGGGGGGGTGCGTCTATTTTGCCCCGGACGGTCATCACATGGGTGTAACAGGGGATGGGAGAATTATGCTCAGCAACGGTCCTGCTGAAAACGGCGTAAGGCCCTCTGTGTCGCACCTGTTCCGTTCCGTTGCCAGGGCCTATGGAGCGAGGAGTGCCGGTGTGCTCCTCACCGGGATGGGGAAGGACGGGGCACTGGAGCTGGTGCAGATGAGGGAGAAGGGGGCGGTTACGGTTGCCCAGGAGAGGGAGAGCTGTGTGGTCTACGGCATGCCGGCCGAGGCGGTAAGGTTGAACGGGGCGGTCCATCTGCTCCCACCAGCAGGGATCACGGGATTCCTGAATTCAATCGAGAAACAGGGCTTGGGCCAGGGGGAAGGTGAGGGGAAAAGAGACAGAAACGAAAGGAGCATATAATGCCGGTCACAGGCGAGACAGAGGGGAAAAACTCTAAGGTATTGATAGTTGAAGACAGCCATACCCAGGCGCTTCGACTGCAGAGCCTCCTTGAGGAAAACGGGTTTGAGGTCTCTGTTGCACATGACGGAGCAGAAGGCCTGCGGGTCTTGAGGGAGGAGAAATTCGATCTGGTGGTGAGCGATATCGTCATGCCCGAGATGGACGGTTATGAGATGTGCAGGAGAATCAAGGAGGACGATGATCTCGGCGACATACCGGTTATCCTCCTTACCCAGTTGTCAGAGCCTGAGGATATTGTCAGGGGTCTCGGGTCGGGTGCAGACAAGTTTATCATAAAACCGTACCAGGAAAACCTGCTCATCTCCCAGATCCAAAATACTCTCGTAAACAGGGAGATGAGAAAAGACCTCCAGACCGACCTGGGTATTGAGATCTTTTTTGCCGGAAAAAGGCATTTTATCAATTGTGACCGCATGCAGATGCTCAATCTCCTCTTTTCCACCTATGAGAACAGCCTCGAGCAGAAACGTGAACTGGAGAAGACCAACAGGGATCTGAAAGAGGCCCTTGATACCATTAAGATCCTCCATGGGATACTCCCCATATGTTCCAACTGCAAGAAGATACGGGACGACAAAGGGGGATGGCATCAGATAGAGGAGTATATCTCGGAGCGTTCCGATGCCCAGTTCAGTCACGGTATCTGCCCTGACTGCATGGAGAAGTTGTATCCGGAATTCAGCGAGGATTAATGGTTACGGGTTGCGGGTTACGGGGTAATCCGGTATCTAATAACAGCTTTACAAGGGAATACCATTGGACAAAGAGATCGAAATCCTGATTGTGGAAGACAGTCCGACACAGGCCTTGAAGCTCAAGTATCTCCTTGAGGGGCACGACTACAGGGTCGCGGTGGCGGAAAACGGCCGCAAGGCCCTGGAATATTTTAGGGAGCATACGCCGGACCTCGTTATAAGCGATATTCTCATGCCTGAAATGGACGGCTACGAGATGTGCAGGAGAATCAAGGCGAGGGAGGCCCTCAAGGATATCCCGGTTATCCTTTTGACATCACTTTCCGATCCTGTGGACGTTATCCGGGGACTCCAGTGCGGGGCTGATGGTTTTCTCACCAAGCCTTACAGGGAAGATTTCCTCATCTCCAGGGTCAAGAGCGCACTGATTAACCGGGAACTCCGCAGGTCAGGAAGCGGAGACTGGGAATTCAAGATTTTTTTCAGGGGCGAGGAATATACCATTAACTCGGACCGGATGCAGATGGTGGACCTCCTCTTCTCATCCTTTGAAAACGCAGTCCAGAAGAACCAGGAACTGGAAGAGGCGATCCGTGAGGTGAAGGCCACCCAGAAAGAGGTGGCCCTGGCCAAGGAGGCGGCGGAAAAGGCGAACCAGGCCAAGAGTCTCTTTCTCGCCAGTATGAGCCACGATATCAGGACACCCATGAACGGTATCATCGGCATGACAGATCTCTGTCTGGATACTGAACTCACCGATGAGCAGAGGGAGTACTTGGGGATGGTGAAAAGCTCCGCTGATTCACTCCTCTCGCTGCTGAACGATATCCTGGACTTCTCAAAGATCGAAAGTGGTATGCTGGAGCTTGAGGAGATCGGTTTCAATCTGAACAGTGCGGTAGAAGATACCGTAAAGAGCCTGGCTTATATGGCCCATAACAAGGGTCTGGAGCTGGCCTGCCGGATCCACAGGGATGTCCCTGTTGCCCTTGTAGGTGACCCCGGGAGATTGCGCCAGGTTATCGTAAACCTTGTGGGTAACGCCCTCAAGTTCACGGAAAAGGGTGAGGTGGTCGTGGAGGTAAGGCTCCTGGAGGAAGCAGACGACCATGTTTTTCTGCACTTCCTGGTCAGGGATACCGGCATCGGGATCTCCCGTGACAGGCAGGAAAAGATCTTTGAGGCCTTTTCCCAGGCAGACGAGAGCACAACGCGCAAGTACGGGGGCACAGGTCTGGGGTTGAGCATATCCTCCAGACTGGCATCCATGATGGGAGGGAAGA